>JAENWV010000060.1 GCA_016650015.1 Thermoleophilia bacterium
GAAATCATTGATCTCCTGGGCAGGATTTACCCGTACCGCAAGTGCCGTGGCCCTGAACCCGGGCGGCGTACCGGCTCCCCCTGTCTCAACTATCACATCTGTCTCTGCCTGGCGCCATGTGTCGGCAGGATTGACACCGACAGCTACCGCCAGATGATCAACAAAATCGAGCGCCTGCTGACCGGAAAATCCGAGGGATTGGCTGAGGAGCTTCGTGAGGCGATGGAATCGGCCGCTTCCGGGCAGCGTTACGAGGAGGCGGCCATGTTGCGCAACCGTTTGAGCGCCCTCGATCATCTTCTGGAAAAGCAGCAGGCGAGCGCCATCGGCATCGACAGCCTCGATGTGATCGGTGTCCACGCCGAGGGTGACGCCGCCAGTCTGCAGGTGCTGCAGGTTAGGGATGGATCCCTGAGCGATCGCCGCAGCTTCTTCCTCCAGAACGTCGCCGGTGAAAGTGAGACGGAGATCATCGAGCAGTTCATCATCCATTACTATTCGACGCCGATCGGACTGCCCGCGGAAGTGGTCATGCCGGAATCTTTCACCAGGCAGGATGTGCTTCGTGAATTTCTGTCAGAGCTGAAGGGGTCGCGGGTCGAAGTGCGACCAGCCGTGCGAGGCAAGCGGCGCAAACTGGCTGAAATGGCCCTGCGGAACGCGCGGCTGGCCTTCGAACAGGATCGCCTGCGTGAGGAGGAGCTCAAGTCACGGCCCGCGAAAGCCATGGCTGATCTGAAAAAAGAACTGGCTCTGCGGCGCGTTCCGCGGCGCATCGAGTGTTACGACATTTCCAACATCGCCGGCGAGCATTCCGTCGGCTCGATGGTGGTCTTCGAGGAGGGGATTCCGCGGCCGGGTCATTACCGCAAGTTCGCGATCCGCGATGTCGTCGGACCCGACGATTTCGCGATGATGGCGGAGGTTTTGCGGAGGCGATTTTCGGGTCAGGCAGGTGAAAAAGCCAAGGCGCCGGGAGCAGGAGCCGCTGGGGAAATCGAGGACGCCGTCAGCTCCGACGACAGCTTCGCCGCCCGGCCGGACCTCATCGTCGTCGACGGAGGCGCCGGCCAGGTCTCGGCCGCGGCGGGAGCGCTGGCCGCGGCTGGTCTAAAAGGGGTTCCGGTCATCGGTCTGGCCAAACGTTTTGAGGAGATCTACCGTTCGGGGCAGGCGCAGCCGCTGCGGCTGGGGCAGGACTCGCCCGCGCTCAGCCTGCTACAGCGGATCCGCGACGAGGCTCACCGCTTTGCGATAACCTATCACCGGCAGCGCCGGGATCGCGCGATGACCGGTTCCATCCTCGACGGCATACCCGGCATCGGGTCCGCTCGCAAAAAGGCAATCCTGACCCATTTCGGCTCCCCGGAGCGATTCCTGGCGGCCAGCCGCGATGAGCTGGAGGCGGTCCCGGGCTTGCCGGACAAGGTTGCACGGGAGGTGTATGCCTTTGTCCACAAGTTCGGACAATCTCCACCGGCTGATATATAAGACCTGCTTTGGCAACGGCATGCTGGTCTGGCGCGGCAAAACGCTGCTGGCTCACAGCTTGCCAGGGCAGCAGGGGAAACCGGGTGCCGCCCGGGAGACGACGAAAAATTCTTCGCGAGCGCGCGGACCGGTCTCCTGGTCCAGGATACACCGGGTCGAGCCGGCAACGCCTGACGAAAAGAAACTGGTCCACTTGCTGGAATCTTATTTCAGCGGCAAGAGGGTGGATTTTTCGCCGCACACTTTACCGCTGGAACGCGCCGTTTCGACTCCGTTCCAGGCGAGCGTCCTGGCGGCGCTGGCGGCAGTCCCCTATGGTGAAACCATCACCTACTCCGGGCTCGCCGCGGCCGCCGGACATCCCCGGGCCTGCCGTGCGGTCGGCAATTTAATGGCCGCCAATCCCTATCCGGTGATCATTCCCTGCCATCGCGTGGTGCGCGGCGACGGCTCCCCGGGAAACTTCTCCGCCGGAGCGGGCTGGAAGCGCCGTCTCCTGGAACTCGAAGGCTGCCCTTTCCCGGCCCAGGCTAATCCAATAGAATCCAGGTAATGGAACCTGAACTCAAGATAGAATTCACTATCATCACCGGCCTTTCCGGCGCCGGCAAATCCCATGCCATGGCGGCCTTCGAGGATGCGGGTTTCTTCTGCATCGATAACCTGCCGCCCCAGATGATCCCCGCCGCTGGTGACCTCTTCTCATTGGAAGGCAGCAAGGTCCAGCGCGTGGCCGTGGTCAGCGACGTGCGCGGCGGCCAGTATTTCGAGGAGATCGATGGTTGCCTCAACGAGCTTGACAGCAAGGGAATCAGCTACCGGCTTCTCTACATGGAAGCATCCGACGAGGTGCTACTTCGCCGTTTCAAGGAAACCCGCCGGCCGCACCCGCTGGCGCCCACCGGCGACATTCCCGAAGGAATCCGCCACGAGCGGAAGATGCTTTTCGCCCTCAAGAGCCGCGCCGACTGGGTCATCGACACCAGTGATCTCAATATCCATGAGCTCAGGGCGGACATCGTCAAGGATGTCGTCCCGGAAGGAAGCGGCGAGTTTATCGTCAATTTCGTCTCCTTCGGCTTCAAGTATGGCACGCCGCTGGACGCCGACCTGGTCTTCGATGTCCGTTTCCTGCCCAACCCTCACTTTGAACCCGAGCTCAAACCGCTATCCGGTCTGGATAAAGCGGTGAGCAACTACGTTGTCAGGACAAAGGTTATCAAGGAATTTTTTGAGAAGCTGACGGCGCTGCTGGATTACCTGTTGCCGCATTACGTGGCGGAGGGAAAATCCAGCCTGGTCATCGGCATCGGCTGCACCGGTGGCCGGCACCGCTCGGTGGCGATAGCCGAATGGCTGGCGAAGCACTACCGGGCCGGCAAGTACAGCTACAACGTCATCACCCGCCATCGGGATCTGGGGAAGGACTAGGCGGTGCCGGCGGGTCTGGACAATCCCGCCGTGGTGGCGCTGGGAGGCGGCACCGGCCTCTCGATGCTGCTCAGCGGCCTCAAGCACTACACGACAGATCTCACCGCCGTGGTTACCGTAGCCGACGATGGCGGCAGCTCTGGCAGGCTCCGCCGCGAGATGGGCATTATCCCGCCGGGAGACATCCGCAACTGCCTGGTGGCCCTTGCCGAGGACGAATCCCTGATGGGGGAGCTGTTCCAGTACCGCTTTGAAGAGGGGGACGGCTCTCTTTCCGGCCATAGCTTCGGCAATCTTTTCCTGGCCGCGCTTACCAGGGTGACCGGCGATTTTGAAGAGGCGGTGCGGCTTTCCAGCAAGATCCTCAAGACCCGAGGCAGAGTCTTGCCCGCTTCGCTGGATACGGTCTGGCTGAAGGCCGAACTCGACGATGGCAGCATGGTCGAAGGGCAGTCGGCTATCGCCGGTTCCAACCGCTGCTGCCGCCAGATCTGGCTTGAGCCCAGGGACGCACGTCCCACCAACGCCGTTCTCGAGGCTATCGCCGGCGCTGACATCATCGTGGCGGGACCAGGCAGCCTCTTCACCAGCATCATCCCGAATCTTCTGATCGCGGACATAGTCCAGGCTATCGCTGCCGCCGACTGCCCGCGGGTATTTATCTGCAACGTGATGACCCAGCCGGGTGAAACGCTCGGCTTCACGGCTGCCGACCACCTGGAAGCGCTGATCGCCCACACGCAAGCCGGCATTTTTGACACCATTCTGGTGAACACCGAGGATCCGCCAGCGCCCCTGGTCGAATTCTATAGCGCCGAGGGATCGGCGCCAGTCGTCGTCGATAGCGACCGTCTGGAGAGCAGCGGCATCCAGGTGCTTGCGGTGGATGTCGCCTCCGGCGGCAATTATTTTCGCCACGACAGCGGCAAACTGGCCGCTGCGATAACGTCGTTGCTGTAGAGTCCGGTGAAATGTCATTCTGAAGTACTGATGTCATTCTGAGGCGCCGAAGAATCTGAGTTCAAACCAAAATGTCATTCACCATCCAGGCAAAACAGGAACTGAATCGCGTCGCCCGCAAGCGCATCTGCTGCCGGACGGCTGAACTCGCCGCTCTCTTTCGTGCCGCCGGCAGCTTTCACATAAAAGCGCGGGGAGAATATGGCCTGCATGCCTCCTTCGGTCTTTCGGCAACAGCGCGCACCGCGATCTCCCTGGTGAGGTCGTTTGACCTGTCGATCGAGGTGAGGGTATTAGATGAGGTCCGGCTGGGTCCCCACAAACGATACGAGATTCATCTGGAGGGCGGCACGCGTCTGGTACAGTTTCTGAACGAGATCGGCGTGCTTTCGGACTCCATGTCACTGCAGGAAAAGATGCCACCACGGATCATCCGCAAACCATGTTGCCAGGCCTCGTTCCTGCGCGGCGCCTTCATCGCCTCGGGCTCGGTAAGCGAACCGGGCGCGCCGGCCCACCTTGAGATCTATTCCGGCAGCGAGGCGTTTCTGGAAACGATCAGGGACGCCGCCAGTAGCCTCGAACTGACGTTGTCGGTGAACCGGCGCCGACGCAATCCGGCTGTCTATACCAAGAACCTGCAGAGTATTCGCGACTTTTTGGTGACCGTGGGAGCCCACCAGGCGGCGCTCAAGTTTGAAGAGCGAGCAATCATGAGCAGCGTCAGATCAGACGTCAACCGTCTCGCCAACTGCGACCAGGCCAATGCCGCCCGCTGCTCTCGCGCCGCCGCAAGACAGATGCAGGCCATCGAGAAGCTGCAGGGGAGCGGGGGATGGGACCGGCTCAGCGGCGCCCTCATAGACATGGCCGAACTGCGCCTGGCCCATCCGTCGGCGACTATCGCCGAGCTGGGGCAGATGGCAGATCCACCGCTGGGCAAATCCGCGGTCAATCACCGTTTACGGCGGCTGGTGGCGTTGGCGAATACGTAGCTTCTGCTCCTTACCTTTCTTCAAATTAGAGCAGTTTTATCCCTAATCGCCTGTCCAGTTTTCCGGGGCTGTCTCCATACGCCCATAAATCTGTGAGGAAATAATTTAAAAGAGGATGTTTTAAGTCTTGTATAGATGGGTATTCTATTCTCGGTTATTTTTTAGAGCCCAATTTGCGGAGCTTTTTGCATATGCAGGCGGAAGGCGAGCGCGTTGGCGAAATTGCCGGGGAATATCTTGAGTTTGGATTATGCAGATAGCAGCATAATCTCTGGTATACGTGGTAAATGCGCCGTTAATACAGGGCCAAATATCGGATCTGGAGAGGTGCCGAGATGGACGTAATGATGCTAAGCAGGTTGCAGTTCGCGATCACCAGTATGTTTCATTTCATTTTTGTACCGCTGACCCTGGGATTGTCTATTCTGGTTGCCTATATGGAGACGAGGTACGTTCGCACCGGCAATAAAATGTATCTGCGGATGACCAAGTTCTGGGGCAAGCTGTTTCTGATCAACTTCGCCCTCGGCATCGTAACCGGCATCACCCTGGAGTTCCAGTTCGGCATGAACTGGTCGGAGTATTCCAAATACGTCGGTGACATCTTCGGCGCGCCGCTGGCGATCGAGGCCACGGCCGCTTTCTTCCTCGAGTCGACATTCATCGGCCTCTGGATCTTCGGGTGGAACCGCATCTCGCCGAAGCTGCACGCGATATCCATCTGGATCGTAGCCTTCGCCACCAACCTCTCCGGTCTCTGGATCCTGCTAGCCAACGGCTGGATGCAGCATCCCGTGGGTTACGTGCTGCGGAACGGCCGGGCCGAGATGGTGGACTTCATGGCCCTGGTCACCAATCCATACGGGCTGCTCAAGTTCGGGCACCAGATTCTGGCGGGCTATGCCGTGGCCGCCTTCTTCGTCATGGGCATCGCCGCCTGGCACTTGCTGCGCCAGAGCAATACCGAGTTTTTCAAGGCATCGTTCAAGATAGCGGCAGTCTTCGGGCTGGTGGCCTCTATCGGGTTGGCCGTCGTCGGCGATTTTCACGCCTCAGGCGTCGCCGAAGCACAGCCGGCCAAGTTCGCCGCCATGGAATCGGTATGGGATACGCAGAAGGGCGCCGATTACAACCTGCTGCTGGTCCCCAATCCCTCGGGCGAGACGAATTCAGTACAAGCCCTGGCGATACCAAAGTTCCTGAGCTTTCTGGCGACCAAGTCGTTTGACGGTGAGGTCAAGGGCCTGAAGGACATACCCGCCAATGAGCGACCACCGGTCTGGCCGGTTTTCATCGGCTTCCGGCTGATGGTGGTGCTGGGGATGGTGTTCGCGCTGCTGGCGGTTATTGCCACGGTCAAGGCGTGGCGTGGCCGGTTGCCGGACAGCCGCAAGTTTCTCTGGATCATGGTCTATGCGTTGCCCTTGCCGTACATCGCCAACCAGCTCGGCTGGCTCGTGGCGGAAGTGGGCCGCCAGCCCTGGATCGTCTATGGCGTGCTGAAAACAGCGGATGCCGGTTCACCAGCCGTCTCACTTTCGCAGGTATGGACGTCGCTGGTCGCCTTCACCCTGGTCTATGGTCTGTTAGGCGCCATCGACATTTATCTGCTGTTCAAGGTCGCCCGGAAGGGACCGGATGACGACCTGACCCATATAGTCAAATCCGCTACCTTGCAGGGGGCATGAAATGAATTATCAGGCCATTTGGTTCGTACTCTGGAGCGTTCTCTGGGCGGTGTACTTCACCGCCGACGGCTTTGATTTCGGCGCCGGCATGCTGCAACGGTTTGTCAGCAGAAGCGAGGAGGACCGGCGCGCCGTCATCAACACAATGGGGCCGGTCTGGGACGGCAATGAAGTCTGGCTGCTCACCGCTGGCGGCGCTACCCTGGCTGCCTTCCCCATCGTCTATGCCTCCATGTTCAGCTTTCTCTACTCGGCCCTGTTGCTGCTGCTTTTCGCCCTGATCTTCCGCGGTGTATCCTTCGAGTTCCGCGGCCAGCGCGAGAGCCGGTCCTGGCGAAACGGCTGGGACTGGGCTTTACAGGTGGGGAGTTTTCTGCCGGCGCTGCTCTTCGGCGTGGCTTTTGGCAATATCTTCGAGGGCCTCAATTTCGACGCCGCCGGCTGGCACGGGTCTCTGCTGGGCCTGCTCAATCCTTACGGTTTGTTGACAGGAGTACTGTTTGTATTACTGTTCCTTGAGCATGGAGCGCTCTGGCTCAGGGTTAAGACTTCCGGCGGCGTGGCCGAGCGGTCGGCCGCGATAGCCGGCGGCGTCTGGTACGCCCTGCTGGCGATGGCGGTGATCTTCCTGGTCTACACCAACTTCGCCACCCATCTGTATGACAACTATCGCAACCAGCCGCTATGGGCGATTGTGCCGCTTATTGCGGTGGTGGCCCTGCTGGGCGTCAAGTTCTTTGCCAGGGCGGGCAGATACTTCGCGTCGTTCATCTCTTCCTGCCTGACCATAATGACGGTCGTGTTCACGGGGGTTATCGGGCTCTTCCCGAACATGATACCTTCGAGCATCGATACGGCGTCGAACCTGACGATCTACAACTCATCGTCAAGTGACTACACGCTGCGTATAATGACAGTAGTGGCGGTTGTCTTCGTGCCCATCGTCATCGCCTATCAGTTGTGGGTGTACTTTATTTTCCGTAAGGAGATGGGCGGCGATGAGGTTTACGGGCAGGAGGATGCCCTCAAGACCAAGACCAAGGTAGCCTGAGCCGCTCGCTTTACCGCTTTAGCATCAAGCGTTCCGGGGCAAAGCGGTACCGGGTCTACGGCGCCATGAAGCAGGCTTCGATGATGGCGCACATCTCCAGGGGGTCCAGATTATCTGGCGCCCCGAGGAGAAAGGTATGATGACATTGTCGTTGGAAGCCCGGCCGTAATTTGCCAGGGCAGGCAGGATGGGGAGTGATTCGGCTGCTCAATTAGCTCCCTACCAACCCTCCGGATTACGAATCCCCCGCTATATGGTAGAATGCCGGACGTACCCCGGTACACCACTATCACTTACCTTCAGGAGGCGAAGAACTGATGGCGCTTAAGCTTGGCATCAACGGATTTGGACGCATCGGCAGAAACACTTTTCGGGCTGCTCTCGAGCAGAACGCCGACATCGACTTCGTGGCCATAAACGACCTGACCAGCCCGGCCACGCTGGCTCACCTGCTTAAGTACGACTCGGTCATGGGCCGCTTCAAAGGGACCGTCGAGGTCGGCGAGAACTCCCTGACCGTCAATGGCAAGGAGATCAGGGTCCTCAGTGAACGCGATCCCGCCAACCTGCCCTGGGCCGATCTGGGCGCCGATGTCGTCATCGAGTCCACCGGCTTCTTCATCGACCGTGAGGGTGCCGGCAAACACCTGGCCGCGGGAGCCAAGAAGGTCATCATCTCGGCGCCGGCCAAGGATCCGGATATTACCCTGGTCCTCGGCGTCAACGACGGCGACTACAACAAGGCGGAGCACAACATCATCTCCAACGCTTCCTGCACCACCAACTGCCTGGCCCCGGTTTGCCGCGTCCTGCTGGACGAGTTCGGTATCGAGAAGGGCTTCATGACCACCATTCACGCCTACACCAACGACCAGTCGATCCTCGACATGCCGCACAAGGATCTGCGCCGGGCCAGAGCCGCCGCCGTGTCGCTCATCCCGACATCCACCGGCGCCGCCAAGGCCGTTTCCCTGGTGCTCCCGGAGCTCAAAGGCAAGATGGACGGCATGGCCATGCGGGCGCCGACGCCGGACGGTTCCGTCGTCGACCTGGTCGCCATCCTCGGCCGGGAAGTCACCAA
>JAENWV010000147.1 GCA_016650015.1 Thermoleophilia bacterium
AAGGACTGGGGCACAGGACAGCCTGTGGTGTTCAGCCATGGCTGGCCCCTCAGTGCGGATAGCTGGGAGGCTCAGATGCTGTTCCTGGCCTCCAACGGCTATCGCTGCATCGCCCATGACCGTCGCGGCCATGGCCGGTCGAGCCAGCCCTGGAGTGGCAACGAGATGGATACCTATGCCGACGACCTCTCGGAGCTCATCGAAACGCTCAACCTGAGGGGCGCCGTCCTCGTCGGCTTCTCCGCGGGCGGCGGCGAAGTTGCCCGTTATATCGGCCGCCACGGCACGAAACGGGTGGCCAAGGCCGCGCTGATCTCGGCCGTCCCGCCGCTGATGCTGAAAACACCGTCCAATCCCGGCGGCTTGCCGATTGAGAAATTCGACGAGATCCGCGTAGGCTCCATCGCGGACCGCTCGCAGTTCTACATGGATCTCGCCAGCGGCCCGTTCTTCGGGGCCAACAGGCCCGGCGCCAAGGTCTCGCAAGGCATGATCGACTCGTTCTGGCTCCAGGGGATGCAGGCCGGTCACAAGAACACCTTCGACTGCATCAAGGCGTTCTCCGAGACGGATTTCACCGAAGACCTCAAGAAGTTTGAAGTGCCGACGCTGATCATTCACGGCGACGACGACCAGATCGTGCCGATTGGCGCTGCGGCGCTCCGTTCATCGAAGCTGGTCAAGAACGCGACCCTAAAAATCTACCCGGGCGCACCCCACGGTCTCGCGGACACGCACAAAGACCAGCTCAATGCCGACCTGCTGGCATTCCTTTAAGACATGAGGTCGCTTTGCCGGCGCAGCCTGACTGGTGGCAAAGGTACTGGGGACCGTAACGGTCGGCCGTCCAACAAGCCCTGCCAGCTAGACAGGCCGCAAGCGGTGTGCGGCTGTAGGGTAGTGTTAGCCGCATATATAAGGAGTATGCAGATGGCAAAAATTGGTATTTTAACATGCTCAAATACTACTCAAGACCTTGCTGCTCATCGGCGAGTTGCCTCGCGAATTTTCGGAAGCGAAAAGGAACATTCGCCGAATATCCTGAGGATGAAAAGCTCACATTAGCCGGCATCATAAATTGTCCTGGTTGCCCGACGCTTACTGGCCCGGACAGGTTAATCGGAAGAATCCGTGCCTTAACTGATTTTGGGGTTGATACGATACATTTTTCTTATTGCGTGAAAGCACTCTGTCTGTTCAAAGAAAAATACAAAGAGTCACTCGAAGAATCCTTTCCAAATATCAGAATTATGATCGGTACACACGAAGAACATGTTACACCGGAAGAATTCCACCCGAAGAATCACACTTGCACTAAAGGTGACAGATATTATATCCATGAAGGCACAAGACATTCCGGGAATGCATACGGTGGTTACGCTGATATTACTTTTTTCGCGGAGCCAACCAGATACACGGTGAAAAAGGAGATAATATGAAAGACACCTTAAAACCCGGAATTGAATCAGAGGTTAAATTTCACATTCCAGAATCAAAGACCGTCCCGGCACTCTATCCGGAGTCGGCAGAATTTCAGGAGATGCCGGAAGTATTTGCAACGGGGTTCCTGGTTGGTTTTCTTGAGTGGGCTTGTATTAAGGCAATAAATCCTCATCTTGATTGGCCGAGCGAACAGACTGTCGGCATACATATTGACGTAAGTCATACTGCGGCAACCCCAGCAGGCTTTGAAGTGACGGCAAAAGTAAAACTCATCGAAGTTGATGGCGGACGGCCATTATTTGAAGTCGAAGCTCATGACGGCATAGATCTGATCTCAAAAGGAAAACATGAGCGGTTTATAATCAATAAAGAGAAATTCAATTCAAAGATGAAAGAGAAAATTACGAAGAAGGGCACATAACAAATCGCTAAAGAGGAACGCGGCTTAAAAGCACAGCCGCGCTCCTTAGCTTGAGTGTCGGTTGTAATAAAAAAAGTGCCTCTTCTTTGAGGCAATCCAACTAACGACGATGTTAAAATCGTCAACTGGAGGAGTTACTATAAAAGGTTTTGTGCAAAACATCGAGAGCCTTGCCGTCAAGAATGAAGATTTTCGCCAGGTGCTTTACACGGCCAAGAACTGCCAGCTCGTTGTCATGGCGTTGAAGCCCAAGGAGGAGATCGGGATGGAAGTGCACAAACTCGATCAGTTCTTTCGCGTGGAGGAAGGGACGGGTGAGGCCGTTCTCGATGGCGTTCGCACGGTGATCAACGCGGGATTTGCCGTGCTCGTCCCTGCCGGGACGAATCACAACATCATCAATACCGGCAGTGTTCCACTGAAGCTCTATACGCTCTATGCGCCACCGAATCATCGGGACGGCGTTGTCCACCATACCCGCGCCGAAGCGGAGAAGGACAATGAACACTTCGACGGTAAAACGATGCACATGTTGGCAAGCACCATTGAGGCTGTTGGCACAAGATTGCCAGAGCATATCGGGATCATTCCGGATGGTAACAGGAGATGGTCAGGGGTAAGAGGAATGCCCAAAGAAAAGGGATATGAACATGGAATTGATCCTGGCTTGGCTCTTTTTAAATTATGCCGGCAGGCAGGCATTAAAGAGATCACTTCTTACGGGTTTACCACCGATAACACTAAAAGACCGGCGGAACAAAAAAGAGCTTTTACGGAGGCCTGCATCCAGGCTGTCAAAATACTCTCAACCGAAGATGCCTCCCTGCTGGTTTTAGGTAATAGCGATTCACCGTCATTCCCTAAAGAATTATTGCCTTTTACCAAACGAACAACTTTTGGAAAAGGAGGGATCAAAGTAAATTTTTTAGTTAATTACGGTTGGGAATGGGACTTAAATTCATTGAAAATGGCCGATTCCGCCCAAAAGAATGTTGTTAATCATATAAAGTCAGCAGAGATTTCCAGGATTGATCTGATCATCCGCTGGGGAGGGCGAAGAAGGTTGAGCGGGTTTTTGCCTGTTCAGTCGATGTACGCTGATTTTTATGTGCTTGATGATTATTGGCCGGATTTTAAGCCGGACCACTTCTTCCAAGCCCTGAACTGGTATGAGGAACAGGACGTAACTTTGGGTGGTTGAGAAAGCCCCAAAGAAAGTACAATGAAATTGTTAATGCATAAACAAACAGAAAAATAAGGGCCAAATATGATTGTCAAGACTACCAAAGGTTACACGGAATAGAGAAAAATATGGGTAACAACAGAAAATATATATTGAAAAGGAGTCCTTATGAAAGCAATCGTTTATAAAGGTCCACGCGATGTAGTCGTCAAAAAAGTTCCGGATGCCAAGATTAAAAAAGCAACCGATGTGCTTGTAAAAATTACGACCACGAACATTTGCGGCTCAGATCTGCATATGTATGAAGGCCGGACGAATATGGAGCCCGGCAGAATCTTCGGGCATGAGAATCTTGGAACGGTCATCGAGATCGGCAGCGCGGTCGACCGCGTTAAACGGGGAGATCGGGTCTGCATGCCATTCAATATTTCTTGTGGCTTTTGCGAAAATTGCGAGCGTGGGCTCACAGGGTTCTGCCTCACTACCAATCCCGGCAACGCGGGCGCAGCGTATGGTTTTGCAGGTATGGGGCCATACAGCGGCGGACAGGCAGAACTGTTACGTGTGCCCTATGCCGACTTCAACTGTCTGGTGCTCCCGCCCGATGCTGAGGAAAAGGAAAATGATTACGTTATGTTGTCCGATATCTTTCCTACCGGTTATCATGCCACCGAGCTCGCAGGCGTGCAGGCAGGCGATTCAGTTGTCATTTACGGCGCCGGGCCGGTAGGTCTTATGGCGGCGTACTCCTCGATCATCAAAGGGGCCAGCAAGGTCATGGTTGTGGACATGCACAAGGACCGACTGGCATTGGCAGAAAAAATCGGTGCTATCGCAGTCAATGACTCAGATGGGTCTGGCGTGGAACAGGTCATGGCGCTGACCGCGGGCCAAGGAGCGGATCGGGGATGCGAATGCGTGGGCTATCAATGCTGCGACCACAAAGGGCATGAGGTGCCGAACCTGACAATGAACAATTTAGTGAAAACGGTGCGCCCGACTGGCGGTATCGGGGTTGTGGGTGTTTTCATACCGGAAGAGCCTCACGCCAAAGATAAATTGGCCAAGCAAGGTCGGATTGCGTTCGACTTTGGCCAGTTTTGGATCAAGGGCCAGCACATCGGGACTGGTCAGGCAAATGTAAAAGCATATAACCGCAAGTTGTGTAAGCTGATCGCAGAGGGAAAAG
>JAENWV010000212.1 GCA_016650015.1 Thermoleophilia bacterium
AGCCGGGCTGGCCGCGGCAGGCATCGGCGGCGTTTTGCTCAGGAGGCGCCGCAGGTAACGGCCACTATAACGGCCGCTTGAGATAATAGATGACTTCTTCCCCGGGATCCGGAAGTCCCGAGATCTTCCATGCCTTGAGCGGATCCATAAACTCCTCGTTGACGCACTCCTTCGGCTGGTGCACGTTCTTGCAGACCGTGTTGAGGATAGGGAATGAGTTGTAGCTGCGGTAGTAGCTCCGCATAAAGCGGATGACATCCATCATCTCGTCGGTCAGCCTGTCGATTCCCTCGTTTTGGGCGATAGCCCTGGCCACATCCTCGTCCCAGCTGTCCGCGTCCACGAGGTAGCCCTGCTCATCGATGTTGAAATTCATCATATCCCCAGATCTTCCTCGAGATCCTTGATATATTGAGCCGCCAACGTTCCCAGGTAGAAGCATTGCTGCCCGTCCATGCAGGCATCGGCGTCCTGCTTGTCGAGAAACGCATGCCGGGTTTTCCCGCCTTTTTCGAATGTGATCACCCAGGCGTTTCTTTCCTCATCCATACTGAGTTTCAGCGCTATCCTGTGCTGCATCAGCTCGGGATACATCTCATAGATCTTGTCTTCCAGCCCTACCTGCGTATAGCCCATTTTTTCCTCTCTTTCCTCGCTTTGGATATCATTTTCCGGTTTTAGCCATGTGCCGTGCCGACCAGTTTTATGCCAGCGTTATATAAATAACCGTTTGCCGCGATTATTAAGCATTCAATTTATCTGTTTCCTTCTGTTATGAATACCATGCAAGGTATCTGCAATACTTATTGACGACTGGCGCTTCGCGGTGGTATTATTCTGCCTTACCGTACGCTTGTGAAACAAAGAACTAAGTACGGCCGTGTTGAGGCGCAACCGGATATGCCCCGCCAGGGACTTAAAGCCGGTTGGTTCTTAATAAAAGGTCCGAGTTCGTCAAGCCGGAAGATTGAATTGATGGCTTGCGCCTCGAACCTTTAGTTTTTACGGGCTGGGCGGACCCCAAAACTGCATTGCAGCTTTGCCGGAGCCTGCCCCCAAATCCGAATGAAGGAGTGGGTTGCCTTGTCTTTTGAACCGCCAGTTGAAACTTACAAGGGCACAATCCGAGAAGTAACACTGGGAACGGACAAAAAGGTCGGCGGGGAGACTACATTCCCCTTCCACCTCTGGGAAGGCGAGATGCCGAACTCGCCCATGATCGCCATGGAAGTCTACGACGAGGCCCAGCCCGAATGGCCGGAGGCCGTCCGCAAGGTCTACGAGGATGTCATGAGCGATCCGGTGGCCTGGGCGAAGAAGTGCCAGGATGAGCTCGGCGCCGATGCCATTTGCCTGCAACTTCGCAGCATCGATCCCAACGGCAGCGACGCCTCGCCCGAGTCGGCGGCGGAAACCGTCAAAAAGGTCGCCGAAGCCATCAACATACCGCTGATAGTCTATGGCACCGGCACTCCTGACAAGGATGCCGATGTGCTCAAGAAGGTCGCCGAGGCCATGCCCGACGCTAACATTCCCGTCGGCCCGGTGGAGGAGTCCAATCATCGCCTGATTGGCGCCGCCGCCATGGGTTACAAGAAGCCGGTAGTCGGCTTCACCTCAATGGACGTGAACCTGGCCAAGCAGTTAAACGTGCTGCTGACGCAGCTGGGTGTCCCCGAGGATAAAATCATCATCGATCCTACTACCGGCGCATTGGGTTATGGCCTGGAGTATTGCTATTCTATTATGGAGAGGGACCGGCTGGCCGCACTGATGCAGAACGATGGCAAGATGCAGATGCCGATCCTCAGCAACCTGGCGCCCGAGACCTGGAAAGCCAAGGAATCAAGGGTCAGCGAGGAAGAAGAACCGACCTATGGCAACGTTGAGACCCGGGGCATCCTCTGGGAGGCTATCACTGCTACAACTCTGCTGCTCGCTGGCACCGACATCCTGGTGATGCGTCATCCGGATGCCGTCAAGCTGGTGAGAGCGGCTATAGAAGGTTTGCAGACACAATCGAAGGAGAAAGTTGCGTCATAGCTGAGCGTGACATGATCAAGGAGCAGTAATCCATGAGTGATTCCGAAGAATCCAAAGACAAAAAGAAAAAGGCGGAGCCGCGCGCCAAGAGCATAGACCCGGCGGCGCTGGAGATGATCGCCAAGGCAGACGCCGCGGGTATCAGCACGGTGTTTTCGCGTGTTGATGAGATGAAGGCCTGTCCCATCGGCGCCGCCGGCTCATGCTGCCAGCTCTGCGCCATGGGTCCCTGCCGACTGGTCGGCAAAAACGCCGAAGAGAAGACCGGCATCTGCGGCGCCACCCACGGCACCATCGGCGCCCGTTACATGGTTCGCGCGATCGCCGGCGGCGTGGCTGCCCACTCCGACCACGGGCGTGATATCGCCCGCACCCTGCTGGCCGTATCCAAGGGCAATGTCCAGGGCTACTCGGTCAAGGACCCGGAAAAGCTGAATGCCGTGGCCGCTTTGATGAATATCCCAACAGAGGGCCGCGAGATCAACGATATCGCCGGCGATGTGGCGCAGAAAGCGCTGGATAACTTCAACGGTGTGGTCGACGACGAACTCACGTACGTGTCGCG
>JAENWV010000127.1 GCA_016650015.1 Thermoleophilia bacterium
CGCTCGGGCGTCTTCGCCTCGCAGCGAACCACGACCACCGGCGAAGTGTTGGACGCGCGCACCAGCCCCCAGCCATCGGGGAAAACGACGCGGGCGCCGTCGATATCGATGACCTTGTTATCCTTTGAAAATTCTTTCTTAACCGTCTCCACGATCTGGAATTTCTCCTCATCGCTGGATTCAATGCGCAGCTCGGGGGTGGCATAGTAACGGGGGATGTCGGCGAGATGTTCGGAAAGCTTTATGTCCTTGCGGGAAATGAACTCCACCAGCCGGCAGGCGGCGTAGATGGCGTCGTCATAGCCGAAGTAGCGATCGGCAAAATAGATGTGGCCGCTCATCTCGCCGGCCAGCAGCGCCTTCTCCTCGCGGATCTTGGCCTCGATGAGGGAGTGGCCGGTCTTCCACATCAGCGGTTTGCCGCCGTGAGCCTCGATGTCCTCGATCAGCGCCTGGGAGCACTTCACCTCGAAGATGATGGTGCCGCCGGGGTTGAACTCGAGGATGTCACGGGCGAAGAGGATCATCAACTGGTCGCCCCAGATGATGCTGCCGTCGTCGGCCACGGCGCCGATGCGGTCCGCATCGCCGTCGAAGGAGATGCCCAGGTCGGCGCCCTCGCGGGCTACCGTGGCTATCAGGTCCTCGAGATTGGCCGGAACCGTCGGGTCCGGGAAATGGTTGGGGAAGTTTCCGTCGAGGTCGCAGTATAGTTCCACCACCTCGCAACCCAGCTGCCGCAGAAGCCCGGGCGCCACCTTGCCGCCAACGCCGTTGCCAGCGTCGACCACTACTTTAAGCGGTCGTTCGACCTTGATGCTGGCGGCGATGTACTCGACATAGGCAGGAATCGGGTCGGCGGTCGTCACGCTGCCTTCACCCTTGGGAAACACACCCTCTTCGATAATGGCGCGCAGTTTCTGGATCTCTTCACCATAGATGGTACCATGGCCGCGACAGAGCTTGAAGCCGTTGTATTGGGGCGGGTTATGGCTGCCGGTGATCATCACGCCGGCCTGCTTGCCGTATTCCTGCAGTGAGAAGTAGAAGGCGGGCGTAGGCAGCTCGCCTACATCGACCACATCGCAGCCGGTGGAGACGATGCCACTGACCAGGGCATCCCGGAACGGCGCCGAGCTGGGCCGGTTGTCGCGGCCGACAATGGCCTCGGTATAGCCAAATGATTTTATGTAAACGCCATAGCCCTTGCCCAGCAGCTCGACGGTTTCGATATCAAGGTCTTCGTCCACGAGTCCCCTGACGTCATACTCGCGGAAAATGTGGGGATTGACGCTTTTGGCCACGCTGTCCTCCTGCTTCGGGTGCGGTTGCTCGGCCTGGAATGCCGTTTTAACTAAGTGAAGTACTATAGCGAATGAGCGCGAGGCGGGCAATTGTCGCCCCCTCCACCGGGAATCGCTGAATGTCCGGCTTTTACCCTGCGGTTACTGGTCGACCTTCCAGTTATCATCTTCCTTGACCATCTGGAATTTATCATCGAGCGGCTGGTCGTCCACGTTCGGCATCCTGACCGTGGCCTTCCAGGAGATGGTGCCCTTGTCACCTTCGATATTTTCTTCGGTGACATTGAAGTCGGTGATGGTCGTGCCTTCGGGCAGCGAGGCGCTCATTTGTGTGACGAAGTCATCGCGGCTGACCTGTGCGCGAACAGGAGAGCTGGAAGAGAAGGAGTCATAGGCATCACCGAACTTGCGCTCCGATAGCAGCTGGACCATATCCCCAGCCGTCGAACCCGGTGAATTGCCTCCGCAGCCAACTGCCGTCAAAGCCAGAGCGGCCACCATCAACATAATAGCCGTGACTGGCAGAAACGCCCGGATCCTCTGCGTCTGGTTCATCTGTGCCCCTTTCTGGAAAAATGCGGATCAACTAACTTTGGTCCTTGCCCGTAGTTTTCCTCTTTATTGCCGCTACACTTCGAGACCAAACCGCCCGAACGCCGCCTGTTCGCAGATGATAGCGGAAGCGGCGCCAGTAGTGGGACAACTTATTGCCCGTCTCAACAGCCGCAGGCAGGCTGAGGCGGTTATAACGGGAACCGCGGTCGCGCGCAAAACGAGCGACGGCGCAATAGTCCATCAGCGGCTGCAGGCGGTCAACCCGCACAACCTCGATGAGCCGTCTGAGGCCACTGTCACCGTCGAGGGTGTGCTCATTTACACGGCCGGTTTTTTCCAGTGTCTGGAGCCAGCCGCGACGCTCGTCCTCCGATGCACAGATGAAAAAGTCTGCAGCGGTAAGAACGTCGGCAAGGCCGGGAGCGACCAACCCGCTGTCCATCGATGGATCTGCAGTTACAACGCCATCCCCGAGATCTGTCGCCATGCCGCCGGTCTGCGGAACGACGACACCCGCCAGATCCACCGCCACCGGTTTGCCGGCGTTCAGCAACTGCTGATGAAGCGCCAGGGCCGCCGTGTCACAGATGACCACATCGGAGTCGCGGGCCACCATGGCGATATTGCGGGAGCTATAATAGACGACGGCAAAACTGCCGTGGGAAAGTCCGCTGAGCTTCGGCAGCGCCAGGATGACATCATGATTTGCGGACAGGGCTTCGGCCAACGCCCAGCAACGGTCGGTTTCGCCTGCCGTTCCCGGCTCTGACACCTCATTGCAGACAACCAGCACCCTGCTGGTCAGGGAGCTCATCATATGTGCGATTTCCTGATGCATAGACGCCCGGTATTCTTGACAGCATCTAATACTGTAACAAAGCCTGTCCGGCGCCGCAGCCCGGTTGCGACCGGCAATGACCACGCTGACGGCGCCTGAATATTTGACACCTGTATTTTTTTGCTCTAATATCCTGCCTTGCGCCTGACTTGCGCATGCTTTGAAATAACTATGAAAACCTACGTCGCAAAACCTTCAACCATCGAGCGTAACTGGCTCATCGTCGACGCCAAGGACCAGCGCCTTGGACGACTGGCCACGCGCATTGCTGACAACCTGCGCGGCAAGACCAAGCCGACCTACACGCCTCACATAGACACCGGCGATTTCGTCGTTGTCATCAACGCTTCGAGAATCGCGGTCACCGGCCGCAAGATGGACAACAAGATTTATTACCGGCATACCGGCTATCCCGGCGGGCTCAAGCAGCGCACCCTGTCCGAGATGATGGACAAGAAGCCGGAAGAAGTCATTCGGCTGGCGGTCAAGGGCATGCTGCCCAAGAACCGCCTGGGCCGGGCCCAGCTGAAGAAGTTAAAAGTTTATGCCGGCCCCGAGCATCCGCACGAGGCCCAGAATCCGGAGGAGATGAAGCTTGGTTAGGTATACCGCCACAGGCAAGCGCAAGACCGCCATCGCCCGCGTGATCCTTACACCCGGCGACGGCAAGATCACAGTCAACAAACGCCCGGTGGACGAATATTTCGGCCGGCCGCGGCTGCGGACCGAAGTGCGAATGCCACTGACGACTACCGGCACCGAGAGCCGTTTCGATGTCTCCGCCAACATCATGGGTGGCGGAGTGGGCGGCCAGGCAGGAGCCCTCAAGCACGGCATCGCCAAGGCGCTGCTCGAGGCGGACGACTCTCTGCGCAAGGAGCTGCGCGTCGGCGGTTTCCTCACTCGCGACTCACGGAAGGTAGAACGCAAAAAGGCCGGCCTGAAGAGCGCCCGCAAGAAGCCGCAGTTCTCCAAGCGCTAACAGTGGCACATACCCGTATTTCCAGAAGATGGCGGATCACCCGCCATCTTCTTTTTTTCCCTGGCGCCAGTTGTTATCTTCTATCCATGCTGTTTTCCAATCCGGGTCATGCCCCTCGCTGGCTGAGCCGAAGGAACTCCAATGCCACGCCTGACTATTAACCTGGGCAAAATAGAACAGAACGCCCGCCTGATCGCGGAGCTGCTGGTGCCGCACGGGGTCAGACTGGTCGGCGTCACCAAGGCCTGCCGGGGCCATGAATTGGTGGCCGAGGCCATGCTGGCCGGCGGCGCCGACGCGCTTGCCGATTCACGGGCCGGCAATATCCGCAACCTGCGCCGGAATTTCCCGGGGACCGAGATCGAATTCCTGCGATCGCCGGTATCCGCGGACGATGTCGGCTTTGATGCCGACATCTACTTCGTTTCCTCCGTAAAGCAGGCGGAGTCGCTGCTGAGGATGACCCCCAACTGGCCGTTGAAGTTTTGCCTGCTGATCGAAACCGGCGACGGCCGTGAGGGCGTGCCGCTGGAGCAAGCCTCGGAGGAGGCCGCCCGCCTCAACGGGATGGAAGAAGCCCTGCTGGTCGGGCTGGCAACCAATGCCGCCTGCGCCCGTGGTGATCTCCCCGTTGGCGAAGCCCTGGAGACCTTCAACGACGTGGCGGGGAAGATCGCCTGGCGGTTGGGCCGCGGACACATGGGGGTTGCCGGCGAGCAGGCCATGATCGGCGATAAATCCGCCAAGAGCGAAGAAAACGGCCTGTTGCCAATTCTTTCTGTGGGCGGGTCGGGACTGCTGCGGTTGTTGGTCAACCCGGAAGAAACGGAAGAAAAAAAGCCCGGCTGGGGCATGTCGCTCTTCGCCCGCGTCAGCGAGCTGCGCTGCGGTGAGGCTATCCTGCTGGGCAGGATACCCGCGAGCCCGGCGCCGGACCTTTATCTCCAGGGAGCGCACCGGGATGCTTTCATCCTGGAGGGGCCGGTGATCGAGGTCTTTGAAAAGAAGGGCGTCATCCAGGCGCTGGTCGGTTTCGGTGTGCAGGACATGGGCGGCGCGGCGCTTATCCCCTGTCACCCTGGAATTATACCGGCCTCGGCCACCAGCGATTACTTCACCGTCACCTGCGCCTCGCCGGAACTGCGCGCCAATCCGCTGCAAATCGGTGAGATGGTGAGCTTCATCCCCACTTATTACGCATTACTGGCGGCGATGACCTCACCGTATGTCAACAAGGAGTTCCTGGGGACGTGATCCC
>JAENWV010000123.1 GCA_016650015.1 Thermoleophilia bacterium
GATCTTCCTGAACTCGGACTGAATCGCCTGGGCGGCATCCGCCGCCGGCCCCACGCCCGGATAAGTCAACGTCATTGCCGGCAGACCGTTGCCACCCGGGTAGCCAGCCTCAGCCAGCAACTGGCTGGCCTTTTCCGGATCAAAGCTATACGGCATGGCGTTGTTCTGATGCCCAGGAATCGAGGGCGGCACAATTCCATCAGCCGCGGTTGCCAGACCCTGAAGAACCTTGTTAGCGATGGTATCGCGGTCAACGTCCCAGGCCAGTGCTTCTCTGACCTTCGGGTTATCAAAGGGCGGTTTGGTGGTATCGAAGGCCAGAAGCCTCACAAAATTGCCAGGGCCCTGGATGAACTTTACTGCACTGTCATTGCGGAGAGCTTCCGTCTGTCCCGGCGGCAGGGTGCGCACTGCGTCGACGTTGCCGGCCTTGAGTTCAGACACGGCCGTAGCGGGGTTGGGGATGATTTTGACGGTGATTTCGTCGACCTTCGCCTTGTCTCCGTAATAATCGGGATTTTTTTCCAGGACGACCTGCTCGTCGTGTTTCCACTCTTTCAGGCGGTAGGGACCATTACCGACCGGCTGCTCGGCGAATCTTGCTGACTGATTTTCGGCAGCGTCCCGGGGCACCGGCGAAGCCGCCGGGTGACCAAGGAGTGAGATGAAGTCCGCCATCGGGTAATCCAGGCTTACCTTCAGGGTATAGTCGTCCATGGCCTCAACGCCGGCGAGTTTGTCAATCTTGCCGTCAGCAAGGTCTGACGCTCCCACGACGGGCTGCAGGATAGCGGAAGCCGTCGAGGACATCGTTCCCGGAGCAAGCGCCCGCGTCCAGCCGTAGACGAAGTCGCCCGCTTTGACTTCATTACCGTTGGTGAACATCACGCCTTTGCGCAAGTGAAAGGTGAATTCCGTGGCGTTGCTGTTTGCTTCCCAGCTTTCCGCCACAGCTGGTTTGACCTCACTGGTTTCCGAGTCGTAGCGAACCAGCCCATCGAAGAGATAGCGGGCGATGTTGCCCCCGACTACTTCGTCCACCTGTGCCGGATCCAGAGAAGTAGGATCGCTGCCTTCTGCGTAGGAAAAAGTCGAACGGCTGCTGGCCTCATCACCGCACCCTGCAATCAGTGTCGCTGCCACGGCCAGCGCGATCAGTGCTCCGGCCAAAGTCAAACCTAGCCACTTTCTTAAAAAAATGCCCACGGTACCTCCTGCTGGTTATAAGGTTATGAAATGAAGACAGCCGGCCGGTTTTCGCTACTGCTCGCGTAGACTAGCCGGGTCAGTGCTCTATTTATACAAAGCCCAATTAAATCCTGCTATCTTGACGGGTTTAGTGCCGTTTGATGCGGAGACGACAAATACCCATCCGAACGGATGGGTAACGTGATATATTCAACAGCAACCTGCTATTCTCCTGCCTCGAGACTCGACTGCCGCGGGCATTTATTCGAGGCGCTATCACAGTCTCGTCTGTTCCTTGACCCGATGATTGTAATGGGAGCACCCCGGTAGTAAAATTGCCTCTAATATTGTGTTATATCCCATTATTCCAGAGGTGACAGCCTTGGGACCGGCAGTGGCAAAACCGATTACAGGGTTGCTTCCATTCAGGCATTACAACAGTAACCTGGCTTTTCACCACCTTTTCTGATTCGTGCCGTCGTGGATCCCTTCGATGAAAACGATTTGAACCTCCCACCCGGAGAACGGGGCTCCCCCGGATCTCAACTGTACATCTACCGCCTGCTCCAGCTGGCCACCGCGCGGGAAGCGCCGGGCTCCAACCCCGGGCAACTGTCCTATTCGGGAGTTCGCGCGCTGGCGACAAATCTGGGAGTCACCAGCAACAACCAGCTGATTGCCCTGTTCAAGGACCTGGGACTTGGCGGACTGAAGATCGATATCGGCCATGAGCGGCTGCTGGTAACCCTGACGCCTGCCTCTGCTGCTTTTAAGGGGCTGAAGCCGGGATTTTCCGATTGCGAGCTGGAGCGAGGGATGATCGATGGCGCCCTGGAGCTGATAACCGGCATCCCGGTTACCACCGTTGAAACCCGGTGCCGGACCAGAGGCGACGACGTCTGTTGCTTTGAAGCCATAATGGACAGGTTTTCCGGCGAACCGAGGTTTGTCCCCGGCTCTGCAGCGGGTGTGGAAAGGTTCACCGTAGCCGGTGGAATTACCACTGGCCAGCCGGGCGCAGGCCAGGGGGGCTCTGGTCCTGCACAGGGGAGCCTGAGAGCCTGGTTCATGGACCTGGCGGCAAGGGAACTGGCGCGTGCCCGAAGGCATGGTCGGCAGCTGACTGTCATGTATGTGGACCTGGACGACCTGGGGCAGATAAACAGTGCTCACGGGAGAGCGGCGGGCGATCAGGTGATCAAGGCGGTGGGAGCGGCACTGGGCAGGAGTTGCCGGACCGAGGATTTTATCTGGCACCAGGGTGAAGATGAGTTCGCCATCGTGCTCACGGAGACGGGATCCAATGGCGCCGATATCGTTGCCCGCCGGCTTTCGATGGAAGTTTTGTCGGCTGCCGAATATGTGGATGTTGCAGCCAAAATCTCCGCAAGTATCGGCTTTTCCACCTTCCCCGGACACGCAGAGGATGTGATCGGACTATTTGAAAGCGCCCGTTCCGCGGTATACCTGGCAAAATCCATGGGCAAGGGCAGGTCTCAGAAAGCGCAGCAGCTTCAATCGGCAGAAAGGGAAAAAGATGCCGGTTACGGCGGCTCCGCATCCAGGGCTTCGGAGAGCGGAGGTTCCGCAAGCAAGTTACCGGAGAGCGGAACAGACAATTCGGAACCAGTAGGGAGGGGGCGCAGTCGAACATCTGCCAAGGCCAAGGCCGAGCCAATCGAGCCGGGTACACGGGGGGAACCTGTGGCTTCCCTGGTTATCGCTACCGATAGCCCGTTGCTGATGACGGGCATGCGCCAGGTGTTTTCGGATTCCGACGGGTTTGAAATCGTCGGCGAAATAGCCGACCCGAGGCGGTTTCCGTCAGTAGTCGCCGATTTGCGGCCCGACCTCATTTTTTGCGACCTGGACATGGCGACCGAGGATGATTTTGCCGTACTTAAGCTGTTGCGTGACCAGAACCTGCCCTGCAAGTTTTCAGTCTTTGCCGCTGATATCGACCAGGATGTGATCAAGTTGGCCGCTGATTTCTCGGTAGACGGGGTGATTCTTCAGGAATCGGCGGCTTCCGAGATCCTGGCGATAATGCGAAGCGTCTACCAGGGAAAGACGGTTCTCCCCGGCGAACTACAGGAAGCCATGAGCGAGCTGAGCAAGAACCGCCGCCTGCTTGAGGAGTTATCAGAGAGGGAAGTCGACGTTCTCAAGCTTGTGGCTGAAGGAAAGTCGAACTCCCAGATATCAAAGGATCTGTTCATCACCGTGAATACGGTACGATTTCATCTTGCCAATATCTATCAGAAGCTCAGTGTTTCAAACCGTACCGAAGCCGCCAACTATTACCTGCGCCAGGACCTGAACCCGGATGGACAAACCCGGCCGCTCTAGCTGAATATCCTCGCAATGCCCTATCTGAAGTAGCAGTTGAGCCTTTCGGCTCATACCCCGGAATAAGCAGATTTCCGAAAACACCCTGCATTTACGGCTAACCAAGGTATTTAAAAGTTTTGCCCTCAATCCGGCGTTAACCGTCCTTTACCCCATCCCCTGACTATCACTTCATACGTACCAAACCAATTCTGCCTTATTTAGAATGTTTGCACACCCCCCATCAGGACCACGCGGTCGTGGTGGGGTGTGGCACTCCAGATCGGGAGACAGAGTGCCAAAGCGGAGGCTGAGGGTACCCAAACGCTTTATCAGCCTCACGTTCAAGGTTAAACGGCTGGGGAAAGGTAGGAGGTGAGCGAAATGAAAGTAAAGATTTTTGGGTTCATCACAGCGTTGGCCACGTTGCTGGCGGCTAGCGGCGGTAGGTGGACGTGGTAGGAGCTAAATAAACAAAATTCATTAAATAACCTTCCAGTCGATGCTTAGGGTTGCTATAATGGGACCACTCCGCCGCTCGGGCTGTGCATAAGTGCAGGTCGCGGCGTTACTATCATCGACTACTTGAGGAGGGTACCGGTGGCCGAGAGCGTCCGTTCCAGGCACGGAGTGCTGGTAGGGCTTACTGCTCTGTTGAGCGTGGTAGCTGGTGCCCTCTTCTTTCATTTCTCAATTAGAACCTCTTGGTCCAATGAGGTTGTCACACAAACAATACTACTAACACTAATTGCATGGATTGCTGAGAATCAGGCTGTTCAATTTTCAAAGCGAGTCCATGTCAGCAGTGCGAACCTTCCAGTTCTACTAGGTATATTTTTTCTTGGGCCTGCGCAGAGCGCAATAATTGCATGTTTGAGTGTCCTTGCAGTTAGCCGCGGCAAGGATCTACTTCGGATGACATTCATGTTCGCATCGAATGCGGTATCGGTAATGTTGGTAGCCGCGCTCTTTAACTTCCTAAAAGAGCCCCTCGGATATTCTGTTCCCGCTACAACGATAGCTTTAGGCTTTGTATTTGCTGGGGTTCTGATTGGAGCTATCTGGGAATTTATTGATTTTGCTTTTGCTTCCGTTGGTGTTGCTCTCCGCTATAACCAGAAAATCATCTCCTTGTGGCAGAATAATTTTTTACCCGCCTTACCGTCCCAACTTCTGATTCTCGGTGTCGGAATGGTAATTGCTGCTGTCTATATAAGCGCCGGTATCGCTGCGGCAGCATTGTTTTTTGTCCCCATTTTTGCCAGCCAGCATGTTTACAAATTGCTGGTTCAGCAGAAAGAACTGCTGGCGGAACAGACCAAACTGTCAGAAGACCTGATGGACATGAACATCGGCTTCGCCGGAGCTATGATTATGCTTCTGGACAGCAAGGACCATTACACTGCCAGTCACTCGGCCGGAGTCGCGATGTATTGCAGAGATATGGCCAGAATGATGGGTATGTCTGAAGACGAACAGCGCACAGCCCACATGGCCGGCCTGCTACACGACCTCGGCAAGGTTGGAACGCCCGATGCCGTGCTGAAAAAAGAGGGCGAGCTTACGGCAAGGGAGTGGGAA
>JAENWV010000184.1 GCA_016650015.1 Thermoleophilia bacterium
CGCCATTAAACCGGTGATCGAGCACTACCGAGAACCTTATGGCAACCGCGGCGTTCGCATCGTCGTCGATGTAGACCCGCAATGGCTGTCGTAAGTTAAGTCGCATATGCCTGATTTGAATGAGCAGACCGGCGGACCGCTTTTGCAGAGGAGGTATAAAAATGGGAGCAGATGACAAAACCAGAGCTGCCGCATTCGGTCAGATAAGGCAGTTCGGGGATCCTGTTTTAAAGGAAGAATCGCGGCCGGTCGAGGTCGATGACGAGCTTCGCAAGCTGGTCGATCGCATGATAAAGATCATGCACGCCGCCGATGGCGTCGGCCTGGCAGCCCCACAGATAGGTGTACTGCGCAAAGTAATCGTCTTCCAGCTCGACAAGCAGGAATATGTATTGATCAACCCTGAGATCACCTGGCGCTCCGAAGAGACCATCACCGACGCTGAGGGTTGCCTGAGCCTGGCCAGCCTGGCGGTGGAGGTTGAGCGCGCCAAGCAGGTCAAGGTCGAAGGTGAAGACCTGGAGGGCAACCGCCAGATATTGGAACTGGAAGGGCTGAACGCCCGTATCCTCCAGCACGAGATCGACCACCTGGCGGGGCTGATGGTTGTCAACCGCACCACCCGTGAGCAGCACAAGGACCTGATGGCCCGCCTGCGCCAGATGAGACTTCCTGGAGAAGACTAGGCCATGAGAATCGCCTTCGCCGGAACGCCGCACTTCGGAGCCCTGGTACTCGGGGCTCTTTTAGGTTCGGGACACGAAGTCGCGCTGGTGATCACGCAGCCGGATCGCCCGGCCGGCCGCGGACGCGGCTTAAGGATGTCGCCGGTGAAGCAGCTGGCTCTTGCGGAAGGCCTGAGAATCGAGCAGCCGGAAATAATCAGCACGCCCGATTTCGTCAAAGAGATCAAGTCGCTGGGCGTTGAAGCCCTGACGGTCGCCGCCTTCGGCCAGATCCTCAGGGAGCCGCTGCTCGGCGGCTTGCCCTGCATCAACGTTCACGCCTCCCTGTTACCGAAGTATCGAGGAGCGGCGCCGATCGAGCGCGCCATGATGGCCGGTGAGCGAGAGACCGGCGTATCCATAATGGATATCACCCCGAAAGTTGACACCGGCGCCGTCTACCGGCAACGGGTGGTCCCGATCGGGGAAGAGGACGACGCCGGCTCCATGTACGAAAAGCTGGGACGGGCCGGGGGGGAGGCGCTTGCCGAAGTGCTGGAAGCCATCGAGAGAAGTGGTATGGAGCCCGATCCCCAGGATGAAAGCGCCGCCACTTATGTGGAGAAGATATCGCTGGGGGACAGGGAGATTAACTGGCAACGCTCCGCTCTGGAGATCGTCGCGCAGGTGAGGGGGCTGTCACCGCACATCGGGGCTTTCACAATCGCCGGCGGCCATCGGCTCAAGGTCTGGAAGGCGATCGTGGCGGAAGCGCCGGCCGAAGCAGACCAGCAGACGGCTTCTGAGGTATCCGATCGATTAATGGTCATGGCGGTCGAACCAGGCGGTATCACCATTGATGGAATGGTCATGGCGGTCGAACCAGGCGGTATTACCATTGATGGCGATCGCCTGTTCGTCCGCTGCGGCACGGGAGCACTCGAATTGGTCGAAGTGCAGCCCGAGGGGAAGCGACGCATGGCGGCAGCTGATTTTGTTCGGGGGCATAAAAATGCTATCGAGGCGAAAAAACTGGGTGAGCTTTAGAAATTTTCTGATTAGCATTGTAGTATTGCTGAAAATGATTTAATATCTGGTTATTACTAAGTAATAACCACTTACATGGCCCGCGAATCTAAAATAATTACTATTTCCCTGCCACCAGAGCTGGCCGATGAGATCGACCGCCTGGCCGCGGCTGAGAACCGCAGCCGTAGCGAGATGGTGCGCGAGGCGTTCCGTGAATACGCGACCTACAGCCGCTGGCGGCGCATCCGGCGCTGGGGAAATCAAACCGCACGCGAGTTCGGCATTCGCACTGAAGCGGACGTAGACAGAATCCTGCACGAGGACAAGTGAAGCCGCAGGCCGTCCTTGATACCAATGTCTATGTTTCGGCCATTCTCTTCGGGGGCAAACCTGGAGAGATTTTTCTTTCAGCCAAGGATGAAAAAATAGACCTCTACGTCTCGACGGCCATACTTGCCGAACTGGCGACAAAACTTACGGACAAGTTCCACTGGCCTGCCGAGCGTGTGAGTGTTGTGATAAAAGAGATAGGAGAAACGGCAACTATTGTCAGGCCGCAAAAGCGAATAAAAGCAGTGCCTGGCGATGAATCGGACAATCGCATTCTCGAATGCGCCGTGCATGCCAGAGCGGAATACATAGTTTCAGGAGACCAGCGACACCTTCTGCCGCTGAAAAGTTATGAAGGTATCAAAATCGTCAGCCCGGCGTGGCTCCTCAAAAGAATCATGAAGCATTAATTGCAGTTTGTTATAATCTAGACGGTCTGTAGGCGGGAGAGAACCGCGGGGTTGCGGTTACGCGATTTCCGTTCTATAACGGGGCGTGGCGCAGCTTGGTAGCGCGCTTGCTTTGGGAGCAAGAGGCCGGCGGTTCAAATCCGCCCGCCCCGACCAATAGTTTAAGATTCTTCGGCGCTTCGCGCCTCAGAATGACCAGGGGCTGGCATTGCCAGCGAAATATGTCATCCTGAGCGAAGCGAAGGATCCGAGCGGGTGTAGCTCAGTTGGTAGAGCGCCAGCCTTCCAAGCTGGCTGTCGCGGGTTCGACTCCCGTCGCCCGCTCCAACTACGGTTCCTGGACATATCCGGCTGCCACAACCGGAACGAAAAGCCAGAAACTGGCAACAGCCATTCATGGTGGATGTAGCTCAGCCGGTAGAGCTCCGGATTGTGGATCCGGCGGTCGCGGGTTCAAGTCCCGTCATCCACCCCAGATATTCAGTTCCCGGCGGTTGACTTCTGGTTCCAGGTCTCGATCAGACTTGATGATTTTTTCAGGCAGAAGCCGGGAGTATTTTTGTGCGCCCGTAGCTCAATCGGATAGAGCAACGGACTTCTAATCCGTAGGTTGCAGGTTCGAGTCCTGCCGGGCGTGCCA
>JAENWV010000230.1 GCA_016650015.1 Thermoleophilia bacterium
AATATTGGCTGGGTGCCCGAAAGGGAGAATAGGGAAGCCGGTGTGAGACCGGCGCGGGCCCGCCGCTGTAACCGGATTTAATTGCTCCGGGCCACTGGGCTTTTCAGCCTGGGAAGGTTCGGAGAGGAGCGCTTCCGGAAGCCAGAAGACCTGCCCTGCCGTTCATGTAAAAGTCGCTCTTCGAGGAGATGAGAGGACCTTGCGGTCTATCATTGCCCCTTGCCATGCGGTGAGGGTTTTTTGTTTTTGGGGGCGGCGCGGCTGATGGAGGAAACATGGGTACGATTCTGGAAAGCGCACGGGCAGGACGGGTTACGAGGGAAATGGAGATCGTCGCGGAAAAGGAAGGGCTGACTCCCGGGGATGTCAGGGAAGGCATCGTCGATGGCACCATTGTGGTTGCCGCCGGGAACGGCAGACAGGAGATGGCTGTCGGCATCGGCAAGGGCCTCCGCACCAAGGTGAATGCCAGCATCGGCACGTCGTCGGACATGCTCGACCTCGAAATGGAGCTGGAGAAGGCGCGGGTGGCTGAGTCCAGTGGCGCCGACACGCTGATGGAGCTGAGTACAGCAGGCGATCTGGACGAAATTCGCCGGGCGATCCTGGCGGCGGTGACGTTTCCCGTAGGCTCTGTCCCCCTTTACCAGGCGAGCAGCGAGGCAAGAGCCTGTTTCGGCTCATCCAGCCTGATGACGGACGAACTGCTCTTCGAAGTGATCGAGAAACAGGCCAGGGACGGCATCGGCTTCATGGCCATCCACTGCGGGATCAACCGCCTGTCCGTTGGCGCGTTGCACAAACAGGGCGGCCGCGATGGTGGCCTGGTCAGCCGTGGTGGCGCCTTTATGATCTCCTGGATGTCCGCCCAGGGCAGGGAAAACCCGCTATTCGAACAGTTCGACCGGCTACTGGAGATATTGCGTCAGTACGACGTCGTCCTCAGCCTGGGCAACGGCATGAGGGCGGGCGCCATCAGCGATGCCACTGACCGCGCCCAGATCCAGGAGTTGCTGATCAACACCGAGCTGGCGGAAAGGGCGCGCGATGCCGGCGTGCAGGCGATGCTGGAAGGCCCCGGGCATATTCCCATCGACCAGATCGAGGCCAACGTTGTGCTGCAGAAGAGTCTGAGCCGGGGGAAGCCTTTCTACATGCTCGGTCCTATTACAACGGATATCGCCCCGGGCTATGACCATATCACCGCGGCCATAGGTTCAGCCTGGGCGGCGGCTTTCGGGACTGATTTCATCTGTTACGTGACTCCTTCCGAGCATCTCGGCCTGCCTTTTGCCGACGATGTCCGTGATGGCGTCATGGCGGCGCGGATCGCCGCCCATGTGGGCGACATGGTCAAGCTGGGCCGCCGGGACCGCGACCTGGAAATGGGCATCGCCAGAAGGGATCTGGACTGGGAGAAGCAGTATTCTCTGTCCCTTGACCCCGCGCGGGCACGCTCGATTCGAGAGCTGAGGCCCGGAAGCGACAGCGATACCTGCTCCATGTGTGGCGACCAATGTGCGCTCCAGGTGTCCACAACCTGTGAGGACGACTGACCTGGCGGATTCGACACTTTGAGAACCGCGAAAGAATATGAAAAGCCCGCTCGCGAAAGTATTGGTGAGCGCCCATCTTGCACGCAGGACCGTTCCCTGCTATCTTACACAGTGGTTCTCATAGGACGGCTTGGCCGTCTTTTATATTGCCCAAAGCAAGGGATCGACAATGGCGTCTGACAAAAGACCGATGGTGACGATGGCCTGCACCGAGTGCAAGCGCCGTAATTACAACACCAACAAAAACAAGGTTAATAACCGGGAACGGCTCGAGTTGAAGAAGTATTGCCCGTCCTGCCGTAAACATACGGCGCACCGGGAGACACGATAGTTCAGAAGGTCCGGCCGGAAGCGGGCATCTGGCGGCTCCATCCAGAAGCAGTTGCTTTTGCGTAGCCTGAGCTGCAAGGTTATAATTCAGGTTTGGGGAAGGCCCTGGTAGCAGGCGCTCCCGAAACGCAGGGCTGTAGCTCCAACTGGTAGAGCGCCGGTCTCCAAAACCGGATGTTGGGGGTTCGATTCCCTCCAGCCCTGCCATACATATATTGACCAATCTTTCATTCCCATATCCCGTAGCCGCGTCAGCGCGTCCGGGAAGCATGAGAAGCGGGATTCAGGTAACAGTAATGAATCCGAGACAGTAATGAATCCGAGGTTTAACCGGTAACAACGAACCAGGAACTTGATTTCATGGCCAAACCAGTAAAGGTAAAGAAAGACCAGGACCCGGCGGCGTCCGCGAAGAAGGGCGAGAAGAAGGCCGCCGCCAAGGGTAAGG
>JAENWV010000143.1 GCA_016650015.1 Thermoleophilia bacterium
ATCATCCCCTGGCAGGAGATCAGGGAGATCCTCAGCCGCAAGCCAGCCCCGTCCGGGCCGCCGGAGATTCGGCCCAATGAGGGCCTTTGACCCTCCGACACCGGCTGAACCGTATCACTCATCTGCTAATCCGATTAAATTGTGCGCAGCTGGCGTCTCTGACCCTCCGACACCGGCTGAACGGTACCACAGGTATTAATCCATTAACCCCTGGCCACGATGAAAACCGTCGAGCCCCAGTCGGATGGCAATAACGGGTTCAGGGCGCGGGCCAGCACTCCGGCGGCGAAACTGGCCGCCCGATCCAGCTGCTTGTTTTTGTCACAGATGTGTCCGAAACCGGCGAAGCTCTTCAGCAGGCGCGATTGCGCCGCGTACTCCGGCCCCAGCCGCTTGGAATACTCTTCCGGCGGAAAGATCCCGGCACGGAAAAACGGCCAGTTCCTGACAACCTCGAAGCCGGCGGCGCGGAAGCGCGCCTCGATCTCGGAGGGCAGCTCCAGGCCATAGTGGCCATCCAGTTCGATGAAGTATTTATCGAAGAGTGCCGGGTCCCTGCGGACCAGCTTGTAGAACGGCGCGGTGCAATGGGCTTCGATGATATGAAGCATCCAGCCGCCGGGTTTGAGCACCCGTTTCCATTCGGCGAGCACCGCTCCTTTCTGGTCAAAGGGAACATGGCCGAAGACATCCCAGCTGTTGATGATGTCAAAGGTGCCGTCCGCGAAAGGCAACGCCGTGGCGTCAGCGGTAGCCACTGCCTGGTAGATTTCCCTGGCCGACCTCAGTCCCGCGAACGACAGGTCGATACCCACCGTGCGCCAGGGTGCCAGAACCTCGTTGCCCCTACCACAACCAACATCGAGTACGAGTGTCTCCGGTCCGAAACGGCTGAGAAAATCCCGGGTGAACTGGTGCTTGACCGTGGTTGATGACCAGCGGTCGTAAAAAGTTTTTACCGCCCGCCGGGCCCCGGTCCGCTGGGCCACCCCGTCCTGGGTTGGCGCCGTGAACTTGCCCTCGTAGAAACGATCCTCAGGCACGAAACAGGGAATGCCCTCGCGTTCCAGATAAACCGAACCGCAACCTGAACATCGAAGCTGTTCGCCACTCGGAACCGTACTGGTTTCGCCCTTGGCCGCGCCAGCTTCGCCAGGTTCAATACCCTCGCCCGATGGTGCAACCGATACCAGCTCTTCCCGGCAAACGGGACAACGAAAAATATCGCTAGCCGTCAGGTTCACTTGCGCTTGCGGCTGGCGCCTTTGCCGGCCCCTCCCACTCCGGCCTCTTTTGCCTTCGCCGCCACGAATGCGGAAAATTCCCTCTTGAAGCGCTCCTTGGAGAATTTAGCCGCGTGTTTGCTCAGCCTGGCGGGATCGAAGTCGCCGGGCTTAAACCGCGACAAAGCATCGATCAGGGACTCCGCCGTAGGTTCGGGAAACATCACCGCGGTCTTGCCGTCCACGGCGCTCTCGGTCAAGCCACCGCGGGCCAGGCCGACGACCGGACGACCGGCCGCCATTGCTTCCACGGGTACGATGCCAAAATCCTCTTCTCCGGGAAAAATCAACGCCAGACAGCCGGACACCAGCCCCGGCAGATCCGCTTCAGGGACAAAACCGAGAAACTCGATATTCGGCCCGGCCATGGCCTGCAACCGCGCCTTTTCCGGACCCTCGCCGACGATCTTCAGCGGCAGGTCCAACCTGGTGAAAGCCTCTACCGCCAGCTCGACGCGCTTGTACGGTACCAGGCGGGATACCACCAGAAAATAGTTACGGTGACAATCAATGACCGGATATCTCCCGACGTCCACCGGCGGATAGATAACCGCGGACTCGCGACGATAGAACTTTGCTATCCGTGCCGCCACATGGTCAGAGATAGCGATGAAATGGTCGACCCGGTCGCTGGCCAGGCGGTCCCAAAGCCGCAGGTAATGGACGACGAGGTCGTTGCCCGCCTTGACCAGCGGATTGGCATTGCCCAGCCTCTGGTCCAGATGCGGCTGCCAGGCGTAGCGCAACGGCGTATAGCAATAACAGATGTTGAGCGTCTCCGGTCCGGTGAGGACCCCCTTGGAGCAGGCGGAGCTCGAAGTTATCACGATGTCATAACCGGTAAGGTCAAAAGATTCGAAGGCCAGCGGGAAAAGGGGGATATATTTCTGCGAGACGCGGTGCAGCAATGGCAGCTTCTGCACGAAAGATGTGCGCACATCCCAGCTGCGTACCGATTCCGGCAGATTTCGATCGGACAGGAAAGTGGTATAGACCGGCGCGCCCGGGTACTCCTCGAGCAGGGTTTCCACCACCCGTTCGGAACCGCCGAGGGTCGTCAGCCACTCATGCGCGATGGCTACTCGCAAAGCCGCTCCCTTCCGTCCCTGGGCCGGGCGCCTGGCGCCCTTTTACAACCCGGATTAATAAATCCCCTGTTTGTGATTCGCCACCCGAAGGCATTATACTTTTTTCTGTGATCATTCAGCCATGAAACCATCAATCCAGCCACTCCCCGATCCCGAAAAAAAACCGCTTCCCGCGGCAACGCCGGCGATCCGCAAATTACAGGACGAGGCCCTGATAAAGTCTCTCTGCTATTCGGATATCTTCGATTTCCCGCTGACGCTGGAAGAAATCGGCCGCTTCGCGCCGGATACCGCCATCAGTATCGACGAGGCGGAGGAACGGCTGAACAGCGAGGGGCCGCTCACCGGCGTCGTCAAACGCAACGGCAACTTCTACTTTCTGGAAGGCCGCGGTGAGAACTGCCAGCGCCGGCTCGACCGCGAAGCCGAATCTAGGCAACAGCTGGAGATCGCACTCAGGCGGCTCATCCCCCTGCAGGGCATCCCATTCCTCAGGGCCGCAGCCATCACCGGAGCCCTGGCGGCGCTCAATTCGCCAGCCGGGGATGATGTCGACCTGCTTGTCATCAGCTCCCGCGGCCGCACCTGGACCGCCTATTTCTTCCTGCGCCTCTGGCGCCGGTTCAGCCATAACCCGGACATCTGCTTCAATGTCTTCATCTCCGAGGGCGACCTAGTCTTCCGCAACCAGAATCTTTTTTATGCCCGCGAGATACTCGGGGCGTTGCCCGCATTCAACAACGGCGCCTACGACAAGTTCATCGACGCCAACCGCTGGATCTTCGATATCTTTCCCTCCTGGAGCTCCAACCAGGACCGCCGTCGCTATCGCCTGGCCAGCAGCCCTTTATGGCGGCGGCGCCAGCGTCAGCTGGAGCGGCTGTTGTCGGGGCCATTTGGCGACCTGGTGGAATACCTGGTCAACAAGGTGCAGACAAAGAACCTGATCAGCTCCGCAACCGAGACATCCATGCGGATGCGGCACAACCGTATCAAGCTGCACAAACGTGACAACCGCTCCCCCATCCTCGACAAGTACGAGCAGCGCATCGAGACCTGGGTGGGCAAGTACCGTGAGCTCGCGGGCGAGCCGCCGGTCAAGGCGGTCGACTGAAGCTCAGGCGTCGCGGTCCACGAAATTCAGAACCGTCTTCAGCAAAATCTTGATGTCCAGCCAGGGATTCCAGTTCTCGATGTAATAAATGTCGTGCTCGACACGTTCGACGATGTCCGTGTCGCCCCGCAGGCCGTTTATCTGCGCCCAGCCGGTCAGTCCGGGCCGGACACGATGGCGGCTTGCGTAGGCAGCTATCTCCCGCACGAAGCGCTCCACATGCTCGGGCCGTTCCGGCCGCGGTCCCACCAGACTCATCTCTCCCTTGATAACATTTATTAATTGTGGCAGCTCATCGATTCCCGGCGGACGGATTATCCTCCCCATTCGAGTGCGGCGGATATCGCCGGCTGTCGACCAGCCGGGCTCTCCCTTTTCAGCATCCTGGCGCATGGAGCGGAATTTAAGTATCTCGAACGGTCGTTCGTTCTTGCCCAGCCTGACCTGTCTGTAGAGCACTGAGCCCGGCGAGTCCAGCCTGATTGCAATCGCTATCAGCAGAAGCAGTGGGGACATCACGATCAGCACCAGCAGTGCAACAACGATATCCATCGTACGCTTGACCACCCCCTGCAGCCCGGTGATGCTGCTGCGCTTGAGCCCCAGAACCGGCAGCCCGCGGATATGCTCCACACCTACACTGTCACTGAATATCTCGTAGAGCCGCGGCACCATTGTGAACTCGACATTGTAGGGACGGCAGCGTTCCATAAGTTCGACTATCGTGTCGTGACGGTCCCTTGAAAAACCCACCAGCATGTGCTGGATGTTGTGTTGCCGGAGAACCTCCTCCAGATTATCGTAATCGTCGAAAACCTGGTAGGAGCCCTGTTTGGTGGCGCGCTCCGATGGCTGTTCGTCGAGGAAGCCCACAAAACGCAGGCCCAGTTCCGGGTTGTGCCTGATCTTTTCGGCGCAGGAGATCCCCACCTTCCCCGCTCCCAGAACCAGCGTGTTCTTGACATACCAGCC
>JAENWV010000157.1 GCA_016650015.1 Thermoleophilia bacterium
CACTTATAGCAGTGTCCAGTTTTTCCCGACCAGCTCTCTTTCCCATATCTTTGAGCCGTTCTTCAGCACCAAACAGACAGGCCATGGCACTGGCCTGGGACTCTCCGTGGTCTACGGGATCATCGCCCAGCATGGTGGCTGGATCGATGTGGAGAGCAGACCGGGGAGTGGCTCAATCTTCAGTGTCTTTCTGCCCGCTGTCCCCCGGGAGGCAGCGGAAGCGGATGTGGTAACCATTCCAGCGGAAGGACTGAGGGGTCACGGGGAAAAAATCCTGCTGGTAGAAGACGATGAGTCGGTGCGCGTGCTGGCGGAAAAAATGATGAGTAGCCATAACTACAATGTGGTTTCGGCCGCCAGCGCCGAAGAGGCCTTCGATCTTTTCGAGGAAGAAAGTGGAGAATTCGATATAGTTTTCAGCGATGTGATCCTGCCGGGTATGAATGGCATCAAGCTGATAGAACGGCTGATCGAACTTAAACCAGGGATTCGCGTTTTGCTTGCCAGCGGTTTTGTGGAGGGTCCGGACTTTCAGACAATTCATGACAAGGGCTACCGTTTGCTGGAAAAACCCTACGCGCTGACCGACCTGTTGCGGCAGGTGTGGGAGGTGCTGGAGGAGGAATGACCCACGGACCCACTCGCATGCCTTCCCCCCCCTGTGCCTGGAGCTTACCTTCCCATCATGGAGCCGCTACCACTGCCCATCATGGAGCCGCTACCACTGCCCATCATGGAGCTACCGCTGCCGCTTGTGTGAGTCGTGCCGGTAGCCGTTGTTCCCATCGGAGCGCCGCTTCCGGTGCTGCTATCCGTCGTCCCAGTATTGGTTGTGGATCCCATGTTGCCTGGATCCATGTAGCCGGTCCCGGTTTCCATGTTGCCAGACTGCATGCCGTTGCCAGGGTCCATCCCGGTTGCCGGCTGCATATGGGTCGCGGCCTCCATCTGCGCGGCGCGAGCTCTCATCTGGTCGGCGGCATGCGCAAAGTGGCTTGCCATGGTTTCACTGGAGCCAGGCATGGTTGTAGTACCGCCGGGTGTGGTTATATTACCGGTGTACATCCTTCCCACATGGCTGGTCACGTTGAGCGTGTGACCGTAGCCGCCGTTCGTGGGGCCAACTCCCCTGGCGGAAGCAATGGTGCCTGCTGCCAGAAGTAATACCACTGAAATCGTACCTATTAGTGCGATTCTGAACATAAACTGAACACCTCCCTTTGATTGCATTGTTTATATTATCTCCGCCGGGTGTGAAGGTATGATGAATAGCTTGTTAAGAAACAATAAGCGGAAAAAAGCGGCCCGGGTGGGCCGCTTTTGGTCTCCATTTTCTCAGGACTGCGCTGCTATATCCTCGAGCCCATCATGTTACGAGTCTGTGAAGTCGTTGCGGTCGAGGGGCTGCTGGTTCCCATTGTTCCGGTGTTGCCCCTGGCAGGCGCGCTTATCTGAGGAGTCGCCTGGGAGTTATCGGTGCCCTGACGATAGCTGTTGATGGCGTCCTTGCATACATTGACCATCTCGTCCCAGTTACCGTTGTTCATGGCATCGCGCATCTTCTCCCAGTTACCGCTGCTCATCATACCGCTGCCGTTCGAGTTGCCCATCATACCCGTACCCTTGCTGTTCGTGTTTCCCATCATTCCAGGACCATAGGTTCCGTTGCCCGGAGTCGTCTGAGTACCCTGCGTACCAGGAGAAGCGGTTGTATTCATCATGCCGCGCATGCCGCCACCGTAGAACGAAGTGTTTCCCTGAGCGAAAACCACTCCGGCTCCCAGCAAGAGGATAACTAGTGCGGCTAATCCTGTAAGTGCTAACTTTGACATTTTCTACTCCCTTTCTAGCTTTTGGTTTACATTGATATTATCGCCGGCTCGCATAAAGGAAGGGTGATGATAATGTGATGTTTTTGTGAAGATTAAAGAGCGGCAGAAAAGCGCGGCGGGGAGGGAATAGGAATCAAACCTGTCAACGAAAAAGGGTCAACTCCAACTCCACTCATACCAAGCTTGCCCTAAATCTTTGCTTTCCCAAGGTGCGGCCATTTATCATCACAATAAGTGATTAGTCCGACGACATCAGAAGCAAGCGACGCCGACAAGCGGGTGGCGCTGTTCGTCGCCACGCTCAGTTCCTTCCTGGCGCCGTTTATGATTTCGGCGGTGAATATCGCCATCCCGGTGATCGGCGGCCGCTTCGCCGCCAGCGCCGTAGTGCTCAGCTGGTTCGCGACGGCCTACCTGCTGGCAGCCACAATGTTCCTGGTGCCATTCGGCCGCCTGGCTGATATCCATGGCCGCAAGAAAATTTTCATTTATGGCATGTTCATCTATGTCACTTCCTCCCTGATTGCGGCCGTCTCCAATTCAGCGGAGCTGTTCATCACCGCCCGGGTTGTGGAGGGTATCGGCGCCGCCATGATCATGGGTACCGGCGTCGCCATCCTGACCTCGGTCTTTCCGCCGCGGGAACGCGGCCGCGTGCTGGGAATAAACGTGGCTGCCGTCTATCTGGGCCTGTCGCTTGGGCCTTTTATCGGGGGCTTCCTCACCGACTACTTGACCTGGCGCAGCATATTCATGGTTAATGTTCCCCTGGGCCTGTCAGCCCTGGCACTCGTCTTCTGGAAGCTCAAGGGTGAATGGGCTGGAGCCAGGGGCGAGAAGTTCGACTTCGTTGGTTCAGTCATCTATAGCCTTATGCTGCTGGCGCTCGTCTATGGGCTCACGCAGCTTCCGGAAACGCACGCACTCGAGGTGGCCCTGGTGGCAATCGGCGCCGCAGGTCTGGCGTCGTTCATCTGGTGGGAATCGAAGGTGGAGCATCCGGTGCTGGACATCAGCCTCTTTAGAGGCAACACTGTCTTCGCCTTTTCCAACCTGGCGGCGGCCATCAACTATAGCGCCACCTTCGCGGTGACTTTCCTGCTGAGCCTTTATCTGCAGTACACGAAGGGCTACAGTCCGCTGATGGCCGGGGCGGTGCTGGTTCCGCAGCCGTTGGTTATGACGGCGCTCTCGCCGTTCGCCGGGCGGCTGTCGGACCGCATCGAGCCGATCATCGTCGCCTCCACAGGCATGGCAGTGACTACGCTGGGGCTTTTCTTCCTCATTTTTCTCGGCGAGGGCACCAGCCTGGCGCTGATCATACCCAACCTGGTCATCCTGGGAATCGGTTTTGCGCTCTTCTCCTCACCCAACACCCATGCGGTCATGAGCTCGGTGGAGAAGAAATATTACGGTGTCGCTGCGGGGACCCTCGGTACGATGAGGACGATCGGGCAGAGCCTGAGCATGGGCATCACCATGCTGGTCTTCGCGGTGTATATAGGGGGAACCCGGATAACGCCGGACGTATACCCGCTTTTTCTAAAGAGCGCCCGGGTGGCGTTTATCATCTTTACCTGCCTCTGCTTCCTGGGCATCTTTGCGTCGCTGGCGCGGGGGAAAGTACGCGATTAAAAAAAGGCGCTTTAGAATGAGGTCAGACACGTCTGAAAGATCGATTTGAAACCAAGTATTATTGCGAGGGCCAAATACTCAGATTGTGCTTTTTTCAGGCAAATCATGGAGCCGACGTGCGGAGTTGAACCGCAGACCTGCTCATTACGAGTTCAAGACTGGCGTTTTGTCAAGTAACAATACGTCCTGTTTATCAGGGCTCACCGTCTAAGCTATTCTCATGCATCCGCACGAATTAAATCCCGTTGGCTGTCAAATTGGCTGTCAAAAAACAAGTAATCAAAACAACAACGGGGTTACCGCCGCCTACCGGTTTTGAAGTTCGGTGCGGGTTATCACGGCTGGTTACTTCTAGTCCCTTTTAGCCCTTTCTGATTGGGATCTTCGAGGATTCGTATTGCTACTGCAGCTTGCAACCCTGCAGGC
>JAENWV010000194.1 GCA_016650015.1 Thermoleophilia bacterium
CTTCCGGAAGCGCTCCTCTCCGAACCTTCCCAGGCTGAAAAGCCCAGTGGCCCGGAGCAATTAAATCCGGTTACAGCGGCGGGCCCGCGCCGGTCTCACACCGGCTTCCCTATTCTCCCTTTCGGGCACCCAGCCAATATTTAGTTTCCATCGTAACTTTATTCGAGGTGGAACCTGAGAGTCAAACCGAAGGAGGAAATCCGATCAGGCGGTCACTCGGATAGAGAAAACCGGGGCAAGATTGCAGAGGTTACCGGAAAATGGTAGACCAGGTGCTACGGTATTCGAAAAAATTTGAGAACGATATTTTTCTTTTGAATAGCCTAAAACGGCATCTTAAGGAAACCTTTAACTAACCGCCACACCTTCCTGATTATTCCTCAGATAGGCACTGCGCACGCAAGACTTCGATGGGATACCGATAATCCGGCGCTCCCATCAGCATGCGATTCTGGTTTTTAATAATGCCAGGGAAATCGCAGCCATGAATGCCGCCGCCTGACATCATGGCATATTTGTAGCAGAAAGCAATTTCATTCATCGAGCCCAGCACGCTTCTGCTCCTTGAGCCCGAATAGGCGATATCTTGATATTGTTCCAGAATTTTCTCAACTTGCGCCTCCGAAAAGCCTTCTTCCGCGAGCACACATTGTAGATTGTCCCGAAACAGGCGGCCAAGATCACGAATCAGCGACCGCGGAATATCAGGAACCAGGAAGTTGAACAAGGTTGCGTCGTTGACAAACAGCACGCATTTTCTACGATCGATATAAATAAGATTGGCATGCCAGGGTCCCAGACCCGAACTTTCGGCTTCGGACACCACCAAGTCCTTGGCGCCAATACCCATTTCCTTTTGCAGTTTCTTTGTGCAACAAATCAGCTGCATCGTCTATCCCGTGCCCAACCGGAAAACCGCCGCGTTTTTTTTACCCTTCTTTTCTGACACCTCGGCCCGCCGCAAAAGACCGGGAGAGACATTCCAGCGGTTGCCATCTTCACTGATGACCGTAACAGTTTTCTTGTTGTATCTTGTTATAACACCATGGACGGGTAATCGTCCTTCCGACTGGAAGGTGACCCGTTCGCCGATCTTGAATTCAAGCATCTGCGTATGAGCGCGCATCTGGCTTAAAAAGCGCAGACGCTCCACAATTCTGTGGTTGAGGTCGACCAGCTGGGCTTCGGTGAGTTCATCGATGTTGATGCTCATTCTGGCTCCTTCCAGGCCCTTTTTGCTGGGAGCCAACTCTTACTATTGTCACGGAAGCAGGCTACACATGATATCGAAACTGTTCCGCCACCCTATTTCCTTGAACTGATCTCATTGTTTGTCAATCGCGCAACAGACACGGTGCATCTGGACATAGAATTCATCGTTAGTAGCAAAGAGCATTATGGCTCTGTTGTAGAGGGTTATCTTGGTCGGGCCGCCGGGATGCTCGATCTCAAGCTGATCGATCTGGAGTGGATCGCCGACGGTTGGATCGCCATATACGCCACCAGTTCCAAGGATTTCATTATCATGAATTGCCAGAATAATGTCGTGCGAAACGACGGCGCCGTCAAGAATGGTCTCGTCCAGATCGGCGTCCTCTTCAATGTCGTCGAGGAATCCATGACGATAGGTGATTTTGCTGATTTGTGGCAGTCTCACGCGGCCACCTTTATCCCAAATGGTGTTCTGCCAATGATGGATAAGCCCGCGATCGTTGCATACCGGGCACGACCAGATGATGTTGGTTGTGCCGGGCTCAAAACCAGCGTGAATTTTGCCGGGACAGGCTTTTCGATTTGGCCGGCGGCGGCAGGAGAGGGGGACCTCGCGTATGGTTGCCGGCGGGCTGATGGTCAAATCACTTACAATCGCCCCAAAATGCTTTGCGATCCGCTGCGAACCTCCAAATACAGCGGGTTGACCCTGCGTATCGAGGAAGTGTGTCATGTTCGTGATCCAGGTATCGCCCATTAAGATTGCCCTTCTGATTTAGTTCGCCAAGCCTCGTGGTGACACGCAGACCTTATAAACTCTGAGTTGGCCGTCATCGACGAGTCCGCCAATGTGCGGGGTCCGTTTGCCATGCATGCAAGCGACAATAATTATTCTCTCGTCCAGGACTCGGTAAAAGAGCGCATAGGGAAACCGATGAAGCAGAGCTCGACGAGTATCGCGGTGGAGGATTGGGAACCGCTCTGGATGCTCGGCGATGGTGCTAAGAACGAGGGCGATTCGTCCAAATATTCATCGCCCAAGCCAGGGCGCTGAGATTCATACCAGAGGAAAGCATCTTCAACATCCGCTGCAGCCGCAGGACGGAAGATGGGAAACGTCACTGCCGCCGCCGGCTAATTCGGCGGGCCACCTCTTCCCAAGGAATACCTTCCACATCTCCACGATCGATCTCATCAAGACGATGATCGAGTTCGGCCCGCTGGCCTGGCGTAAACGGCACAGCTCCGGGATCGACCGTAAGGCTATCCCAGAGCCGTTCGAGGAGTATGAGCCGCTCCTCCGGCGAGAGATCATCAATGTTGAAGGCTGGTTCCGCCATACGGATATTATGTCCTTCGCCGTGTGTGAAGGCAAGACCCCCTTAATATCCATTCTCGAAATTCGATCGAGCAAGAGGAATAGTTCGAGTCCTGTGTGGGGTTTACGTTTTCAGGAAAAATATTTGGCTTGTTCAAGCCAAAAACGAGACATCCGGTGTTGGTAGCGGTGGCAGGACTCGAACCTGCGACACGCGAAAAGACGGCCAAGCCGTCCCATGAAAATTACTGAATTAAGAGATAGCAGAGAAACGACAGGCTCCACAAGACGGTGGCAGTAACTTCCCACCTCCAGCCCGGCA
>JAENWV010000105.1 GCA_016650015.1 Thermoleophilia bacterium
CCTTCACGATTCAAATGCTTGAGTGTCTGTATCTTGAAGTGCAGCCCACACAGGGTGTTGCCAACGTCATCATGCAGTCTTCTGCGGTAACTCCTTCGCTGATGCTCAAGGTGGCTGTCAAGCTCCAGGGAGGAAAGCCGGTCGAGGATGAGGGCGAAGCCGGTAAAACCAAAGGCGAAAAAATAGTAGAGGACAAAGACGCCCAGCTCATGAGGCCGGGTCAGAGTTTGCCATGGAGGAATGCCGGCGATGGCGTTGGCCGCTACATATGAGAAGCTCAGGAAGAACGCGGAAGGAAGGGCGACCCTGAGTAATGGGGTGAGGTGCGCCAGATAACAGGAAAAGGAAAAGGCGGACATCAGAAAAACCATCCTGGGTTCGCCCGACATGATTATGAAGCCCGCACAGAATGCCAGGTCTGTGATATGAAGCCAGATCCCGTCGACGCGCTGCCGGGTAATCAATGATCCGTGCACCAGTGAATAGATGAATGCCGTGGAAAAAATAATGAACGCGTGCCTCAGGGAACCGAGTTTCTCGGGGCTGACCAGTGCTTCCGCCGGAATGATTAATAGCGTCAGGAGCCGCCAGATGATGACCCAGCGCTGAATCTGCCGGTAATGGGACCTGAATCCCTGCTCCCCGATGGCATGCCAGTATTTCATCACTCAGCCGGTTCCCCCACCGTCCCGTGGCTTGTAATGGATTACAACTATATGCGAGGTCAGGGGATTGTCAAACGGTCAGGCCTGGCCGGCAGCATGGATCTTTGTTTGCCAGCGTTGACTGCTTAACGAAAAGAGCCGCCCAAGGACGGCTCTCAAAATGCAGAATCTGAAATTGTTTCAGATAAGGTGGCGACGCGGGCAGCCAAGGACCTATTTCTCGAAAGCGATTACTTCCCGCCCCTTGTACGTACCGCAGACCGGACAGACCCGGTGCGGCTGCTTGGGGCTATGGCACTGCGGGCAGGTGTTGATGGTCGGGGCAGTCAGGCTGTCATGAGCCCTTCTTTGATCCCGCCGCGCTTTTGAAGTTTTTCTTTTGGGTACGGCCATGGTGATTACCTCTTTCGTTTTACCAAGGATGTAGAATAGCGGAACCAGCGGCCAAAGTAAAACGGCAGCGGCAACGATTCTCGCCCGGCGGGCGGGCAAACTCGCCCATGGGCGCCCTAATCCGCTTCCGGCTTCCAGTCCTTGAGCTTCTCCCACCTGAAGTCCGCAGGCGGCTCACAGCCGCATTCAGTCAGATTCCGGTTGCCGCCGCACTGCGGACAAAGCCCCCTGCATGCCGGCTGGCATAAGATCTTCGGCGGCAGCAGCTCGGCCACTGCGTCCCGCGCCCAGTCCGACAGGTTCAGCATGCCGTCCTCCTGGTACCAGAGCGTCGGCTCATCTTCCTCGCCCAGCTCCTCGATGGGCGGCAGTTCGGCTTCGAAGAAGTCCTCGACGGTTACGTCGAGGTCCAGGTCGGCCGGCTCCAGACAGCGCCAGCAGGCGCCCTCCAGCCGGCAGGAGAAGGACATGTTCACGGTATAACCACGCCCCACGTCGATCACCTTGAGAACCGCCGTCACCATATCGGGAACGAAACCGTAGTCCTGTCCGGCCAGCCGCATGGGCGGCAGCCGGACTTCCTGCTCAAAAATCAGCGGATCGCCCGGTTCGAGGGGAAGTGCCGACAGATCGAGGGTAGTCAGGGTATGGTCAGACAAGGGAAGCTCCAGTGAAAACCGGCCGCGGCCGGGCGGGATTACGGGGAAACTCGGGCGATCAGTCAGCCTCAGCCCGTCGCGGGCATCATCCAGCCTGCGGCCACTGCGGCATCAAAGACTTATTAGTCCTCGGTGCGGACCTCTTCAGCGACCTCTTCCAGCTCGCTCTTGCCCTGCAGCCGCTCGCGCCCGCGCTGTACCGCCGCCAGGAACTTGCCCAAATTGGTCTCCAGGGTCTCCAGCACCTCGTCGGCGTAATCCTCAGCGCCCAGGCGGATCTCCCGTTCGCGCGCCCGCGCGTCTTCCATGATCGAGGCGGCGTTGCGCTCGGCCATCTTGATGACTTCCTGCTGGGAAACCAGTCGCTCGGCCTGGTCGTTGGCTTCCTTGATGATGCGGTCGCTCTCGGTCTTGGCCTCGGCAAGCATCTCCTGGCGCTCCTTGACTATCCAGCGCGCCTGCTTGATCTCCTCGGGGATGGTGGTTCGCATCTGATCGAGGATGTCGTAAATCTCCTCGCGGTCGATCATCACCTTGTCGGTCATCGGCATCGGCCGGGCGTTGTTCACGATCTCATCGAGCTTGTCTATCAGTACCAGTACGTCCACTTTTGCCTCCAGGGTTCCTGGTTTTCGTGGTCTATTTCAATAACTCGGCAAAGCGCCTGGCCACCATCGCGGGCACCAGGTCGTCCACCTTGCCGCCGAATCTCGCCACCTCTTTCACGCCGCTGGAACTGAGAAAGCTGTACTCCGCCGACGCCATCAAGTAAACAGTTTCTAGGTCCGGGGCCAGTTTCCTGTTCAGCTGAGCCATCTGAAACTCATATTCGAAGTCACTGATCGCCCTTAATCCCTTCACCAGCGCTTTAGCCCCCCACTTGTGGGCAAAATCCACCAGCAGTGTATCAAAAAGCACGACCTCGATATTACCCGTTTCCCCGGAAAGCGAATCTTCCAGGAAAGAAACCCGCTCCTCGGCGCTGAACATGGTGTCCTTGCGGGGTGACGAGGCCACGACGCCCACTATCACCCGCTCGAACAGCTCCGAGGCGCGCCGGATGATGTCCAGGTGCCCTTCGGTGACCGGGTCATAGGTACCGGGGCAGACAGCAGTGGTGTTGGCGTGATCGGTCAAATTGATTCGGCTGGAATAATCTCACAACCGGTAAAAACTTTAACAGGAATTTCGTGAAGATGTTGCTGCAGTACCGTGAATCCCGCCCGCTGCCTCATATAGCCTCATCCTCGACAGTCTCATCATCAGCCCCATCAGCCGCGGCAAAGATGCGAACCCTGGTGTCGCCATAGATTTTATCGGTGACCAGCTCCAGTGGCAGGGAAACCTCCTCGCGGCAATCGCTCTCGACGATGACCCGCCCCCGGGCCGCGATCATTCGCGGCAGCCAGCGGCTAAGCTCCAGCTCGATAACGCGGTGCATTCTATAGGGAGGGTCAACGAAAATCAAATCATAGCGCTCGCCCTTTTTGGCTGCTTGCTTCAGGATTGCCAGGTAGTCGCGGCGTACCGCGCGGGCGTTTTCAATCTTCAGTTTTGTGATGTTTCTGCGGATGGTGGCAAGGGCCTCGGCGCGGTTGTCCACAAGTAGCGCCCGGGCCGCCCCACGGCTCAAGGCTTCGAGCCCGAGGGCGCCGCTTCCCGCGAACAGGTCGAGCGCGATGAGACCGGTTATATCCCCCAGCATGTTGAAGATGGCGCCGCGCACCTTGTCGGCCGTCGGCCGGGTGCGGCTCCCCTTCGGGGCGGCGATGATGGCGCCTTTGCGTGTTCCGGCGATTATCCGCATGGCCAGAGATGATGTTGGTTAGCCATTTGAACTGACCCCGTCAACGGGAAGCAGCTTTTTCCTGTTCGGAAAGGATTGTCCTCAAACACGGCGCAGCCACTCGACAGTATCGCCAAAAACCCGCTCGATTTCCTCTCTCAGCAGCACATTTTCCGGGCGTCGCAGCTCCGGGTCGGCCGCCACCAATTCGGCGGCCTTCCGGCGCGCCAGCTTCAACACATCCAGGTCGCGCGTGAGCCGGGCCAGCTTCAGGTCCGGCAACCCTGACTGCCTGGTGCCAAATAGCTGGCCCTCACCGCGGATCTCCAGATCGATGTCGGCCAACCTGAAGCCGTCAGTTGTCGTGGTCATGGCCGCAAGCCGCCGTTCGGCCGGCTCAGTCTTCGGATCGCCGAAGAGCAGACAGCAGGATTCATGTTCACCACGGCCGACACGGCCGCGCAGCTGGTGCAGCTGCGCCAGACCGAAGCGGTCCGCTTCCTCGATCATCATCACGGTGGCGTTGGGCACGTCGACGCCGACCTCGATGACCGTAGTGGCCACAAGCACCTGAATCTCTCCCGCGGCGAAGCGCCGCATTGTCTCCTGCTTGTCCGGCCCGGGCATCTGGCCGTGCAGGACAGCCACGCGATAGCGGGCGAACTCTCCGGCTGCCAGGCGCTCGGCCTCGCTCTCCGCCGCCCGCGCCTCGATCGCCTCGGATTCCTCGATCAGCGGACAGACAACATAGCATTGCCGTCCGGCGTCCAGCTGATCACGGATGAACCCGTAAGCGCCTGACCGCTTGAACTCAGGCACCAGCCAGGTCCTGACCGGGCGTCGTCCGGCCGGCATCGCCTTGATGGTGCTAATATCGAGGTCGCCGTAAAGCGTCAGCGCCAAAGTCCGCGGAATTGGCGTTGCCGTCATGTGCAGCACATGGGGCGTGACGCCGCCGCGAGTCGCCTTGTCAGCCAGCTGCTCACGCTGCTCGACACCGAAGCGATGCTGCTCGTCGACGACCACTACCGCCAGCCTTTTGAAATCCACATCCTTCTGGATAAGCGCGTGCGTTCCCACGGCGATGTCAATGACGCCTGCGGCGATGTCGGCAAGCAGAGCCTTGCGCTCGGCAGTCTTAAGCCTGCCGGAAAGCAGGGCCAGCCTCAAGCCCATCCCGGAAAGCATCCGTTCGAGGTTAAGAAAATGCTGTTCCGCGAGAACCTCGGTCGGGGCCATCAGCGCCGCCTGCCGGCCGTCCTCGACCGCCCTCAGCATGGCGTAGACAGCGACCACGGTCTTACCCGAACCGACATCTCCCTGCAGGAGTCGCTGCATTGGTTGGGGACACTGCATGTCAGCGGAGATCTCGCTGCAAACCAGCTTCTGATCCGGCGTCAGCCTGAATGGCAGGCCATGGATAAAATCTCGGGTCAGCCCGGCGACCGGACCCAGCGCCACGCCGCGTCGCACCTTGCCGAAATGACGGCGCTGCGATAACAGGCCTACCTGCATCAGGTAGAGTTCCTCGAAGATCAGACGGCGCTCCGCCAGTTTGAAGTCGGCCAGCGTCCGCGGGAAGTGCATCGAATCGATAGCGTCGGATCGCCACGGCAGCATCAGCTCCGCCCGCAGCGATGGCGGCAGCGGATCGGCCAGCCGCGCCGCCAGTGGCCGGACTTGCGCCAGCCAGCCGCGCAATCTTCTGACGGATATCTTTTCCGTGGTCGGATAGACCGGCACAAAGCCGATGGTGTGCAGCCCGGCCTCCTGCTTCCCCAGGATTTCATGGCTCCGCACCTTATAGATCGTCTTGCCGCCACCCTCGTAGACCCCCCGCAGAAGCAGCTCATCACCTGCCGTCAGCTGGTCGACCAGGTAATCCTGGTTGTACCAGACAGCCTCCATGTAGCCGGTCTCATCGCCGACCATCGCCTTGACCAGCCTCAGATTACGTCGCCGGGTGCGCTGCAGGGATACTTTTTCGACCTTGCAGCGAACTGTGGCCTCCTCCCCCCACTTGAGTTCGCCGATTTGCTTCTGCGTGGTAAAGTCCTCGTGGCGACAGGGAAAGTAGAACAGCAGATCACCCAGGCTGGCGAGTCCCAGCTTGCCGGCTTCCCCGGACAGCGCCGGGCCGACGCCAGGCAGTTCCGTCAGCGGATAATCGAGCTCTCGGGGGTTCAATGATGACTTGGAAGTTCGGGGGAGTTTAGTGCTCCGGAGAAGTGCTGACCCGGCGAATAGAGTAAGGCACCGGGCTTTGATCATGGCCTCTCCTTCTTGCAATTCCGGAGCGGCTATAGCATAATGTCGCCTTGTGTAAAAAGCAAGGAGCGCAGGTGCGCCAGTCGGCGCCGGCGCCTTAAGA
>JAENWV010000209.1 GCA_016650015.1 Thermoleophilia bacterium
GTTCTGGCTTCATTGATCCTCGGCTCGTCGATTATCGGTCTGTTTGCCCAGGAGGGGCCGCGGCTGCTGGGGATTTCCGTTTTCGCCCTTTTTGGCTTCCTGGCTTCGGGCTTCTTTGGACTCTGGCTGGTGGTCGGCATCCTGCGCTCCGGCCGGTTGTGAAAGCTTCTACTCCGGCCAGCAATAAATCGCGGAATGCACAACCGTACGGCCCCTTCCCACGCTATAATATAATCAGCAGGCTCTTTTCCGGGCAGCATGTCGCTGCCGACATCCATTCCGGTAATCCATGAAGCTACATACAAAGCTATATCTTTTCTTTGCCGGGATCGTCCTTCTGCCGTTGCTGGTGGTGACCGTCGCCGCCAGCGCGGTGCTGGGCCGATCGGGCTCTGAGACCTATGAGGGCCGGCTGCAAAGCGGGCTGGCGGCAGCCTCGGCCATCGTGTCGGCGCAGGCGCAGGTGCTGAGCGGAGATTTTCAGGTGGTTCTAGGACGCGCCGATAGCGGCACGCTGCTCTCCGGCGATGAGACGCGCCGCGCTCTGGTCATAAACTCCATCCTGGCTGAGACCGGCGCCGTTGGCCTGGTGATCCAGGATCCTTCCGGGGCGGTGGTGACGCGGGCCGGAACTGCATTTTCGGCGGCCGGAGCTCCGGCCGATGGCACTTCATCAAGTAGCTCCACCGGAACTGGAGAAGCGGGCGACGCTACGCCGCTGATCGTGTCGACGGCCAGGCTTGCCCGTCCGGACGGCGCTCTCTGGCGCCTGACCCTGCTCCATTCATTCAATATCGAAGCCCTGGAAAAGGTCTTTGATGCCCAGGGGCTGGAGTGGGGGCTGCTGGTTGACGGAGTGGTCAAGTCCGGTTCTCTGCCTGCCGGTGATGAGATACAGGATTCCGCCGGCGAGCCGGTCCAGATCATTGATCGCACGGCACCTATGGGTGCCCTGCCCGTCACCATCGGCGGGCAGGAGAAACTTGCCTCGGCGCTGCTATTGCCGAGGGATATCACCGAAGGCCAGACATCGCTTTTCGCGGCCGTGCCCGCGGCAACCGTGGGGGCGGCTTCGCGGCAGGCGCTGCTGGTCGGGCTGGCGTTGATGGCAGGCGTGGCGCTGACGGCCGGCGTTCTTGGCCTTCTGCTGGCGCGTAACATCACCCGGCCGCTCCGGCAGCTCACCAGCGCCGCCGCCGCCGGGATTGAGGGCGACCTGGGACGCCAGGTCGAAGTGACTTCTCATGACGAGGTCGGCAATCTGGCCAGTTCCTTCGGGCTGATGCAGACCAGTCTGCGCGATTACATCGCCGAGCTGGAGGAATCGCGCACCCAGCTCCTGCTGGCGCTTTCCTATGCCGGCGAGATCCTGGGCTCCACGTCTGACCGGGCCCGCATGATGAAGACAACTGCCGAAGCCGCCCGTCTGGCCACAAGCGCCAGCGGTATCTGGGTGGACCTCTTTGCCAGCAAGCGGTCACCGGTACGCAGCGGTGTCTTCACCGGGGTTCCATCCCATTTTTTCGACGACGCGTTCAAGCGACAGGTGACCATGCTGGCCGAGCGGGTGGCCGCCGATAATACCTCCGCCGGAGAGGTGCTCGATTTCGGGCCGAACTACGAGGCGGTCGCTTACCCGCTGGTGCACGAACGCCAGGCGCTGGGCGCCATGGTCGCCGTGTTCGGGCGCGGTCAGTCCACCAAGGAGAGTCGCCACATTCTGGGTTCACTGGCGGCCCAGGCCGCGAGCGCCGTGGAAAACGTCAACTTCGGGGAGATGCAGCAACTGCTGGCGACTACCGACCCGATGACCAGCCTGTTCAATTTCCGCTACCTTTGCAATTATCTCGACAAGGAGATCAGCAAGAGCCGCCGCTATGGCCGCCAGCTCTCGATCGCCATCCTCGACCTTGACGATTTCAAGACCGTCAACGACACTTACGGCCACCAGGCAGGAGATGATCTGCTGCGGGCGGTGGGGGAAGTGTTGACCGGCCAGGTGCGCGCCTCCGACATAGTCGCCCGTTACGGCGGCGAGGAATTCTCGGTGGTCTTCCCGGAGACATCCAAAGCCGACGCCATGAAAGTCGTGGAGAAGCTGAGGTCGGGGATCGAGCAGATCAGGCTACCGGCTTACCCGGAGGTGCGGATCACCACGAGCATCGGCGTTTCCTCTTTCCCTGTGGATGGCGGTGACAAGACCGATCTGCTGGTGAGCGCCGATGCGGCTCTTTATCAGGCGAAGGAATCGGGGAAGAACCGCAGCTTCTCCGCCTGACCGTCCAAAGTCTGCTTAATCGTGGCCACTGTGGTTGTCGGAACTGCTCTTGTGGCTGGATTTGTGGCTGGATTTTTCGTGACCGCCATTGTCCTGATGCCTCGTTGAGCCGGCATCATTATACGTTTCGGGTTTGTTATTCTTGTTGTTTTCACTTCCCGAAGTACTTTTGCTTTTACTGTCATTGCCCGCAGTTTCGCTTACGCCGGCGGGATCCGCGGGATCCTTGCTAACGCCGGCGACGGCTACCGGCGAAGTACTTTTGCTTTTACTGTCATTGCCCGCAGTTTCGCTTACGCCGGCGGGATCCGCGGGATCCTTGCTAACGCCGGCGACGGCTACCGGATTACCGGGGGCGGGCGCAGCCAACAGCGGCGCAGCCAACA
>JAENWV010000020.1 GCA_016650015.1 Thermoleophilia bacterium
CAACATCGGCTCGGTGATCGGCTCGGCTGGCGAGGCAGCCTCCGGGCTGGCTGCCGGCGGGGTGACTACCGAGCGGACACGCAGCGGTTCAAGCCCTATGGCCGCCGCCAGGCTGGCGATCGGTGGTGGGGGTAATAGCCCACGGCCGGCGAACATGACCAAATACAGCGAAACAGCCACCATAAGCAGCGAAAGACACGCCGCGATGGCGATCGATGCCGCCGGGCGCGCCAAAAAATCTCTCAGGGCATCACCTAGCTGGAGCCCACTCTTGCCTGTATGAAAAGATTTCATCATTTGTTCCTTCAATTGGGTAGCGCCATCCTGGCCTAAAGGATACGCAAGGAGGACAGGGAATCTGGTTGCGAGGGTGGGTTTACGCCGTTACCGGGGAAGATAGTAAAATAGGTACAGGGTTGTCATGAATAGGTTCAGGGTTGTCATGAGGAAACCGAAAGCCGATGAAGGACGCCGGCCCGGATCGATGGTACTGCATGCACCGGCTTTAAAAAAAGAAAAGTGGAGCGCGGCATGTTTCTCGACCGTGTGATAGTCAGGCAACAGGACCCACGCCAGCTGCGGATGGCCAAATCGGCCGCTTGGATCTACTGGCTGGGAATCATCGTCGTATTCACCGGGACCATGCTGCCGCTGGCGTCGGAGATCGACCGCGTGCCGGTGCTGCTACTTACCCTCGGCGGTCTGCTTTCCACCGTCGCCATCATCCTCATTCCCTGGGACAGGTTCAGCTACAAAATCTTTTATGCCCTGTCGGCGCTGGCCTGTTCCCACATCGCGACGCTGATCTACTATAGCAGTGGCGTCGAAAGCCCTTTCGGGGAGCTCTACTTCCTTATCGCCATCTGGGCCGCTTACTTTTTCTCCTTCCGTGGTTATGCGCTTGTGGCATCCATGGCGATCGCCAGTTTCCTGGCGCCATATTTTTATGATTTTCAATACGACGTCTCCCATATCACCTCGGCGATCTTACATATTCTGTTCATGTTGATCGCCGGCGGATTGGTCAACCTGCTGGTGCAGCAGGTGCGTGACCGGAACGCAGAACTGAGCCGCACCACCAAGACCCTGGCGCAAAAAGTCCGCGAGGAGTTGCGGGAGCAGGAGAAGACCGCGGCTGTGCTGGCCAGCGTCGCCGACGGCGTCTATGTCGTGGACACCAGCGGCCACATCGTGCTCTGGAACAAGTCCGCGGCGCTGATCACCGGTTTCAGCGAGGAGGAGATGATCGGCCGGGACTGCTATGGCGCCTCCGGTGAAGCGCCCGAAGGTGGTGGCGGTTGCACACCCTTCTGTGGTTCTATCGCTCCTCTGGATGCGGACAGTAATTTTTCCAGCACCGGCTACGAAGTCCTCACCTGCCGGAAGGATTCCGAGAAGATCTGGCTCTCGGTGAGCGCCGCGCCGATCCGTGATCCCGACGGCAGTATCGCCGGCGTTGTCCATGTCTTCCGCGACATCTCCGAGTACAAGGAGATCGATCGGATGAAGTCCGATTTCGTTGCCACTGTCTCCCACGAGCTGAGAACGCCGCTGACCTCGATCCTCGGGTTTTCCAAGACCCTGCTCAGGACCGATGCCCGGTTCTCCGACGCCAGCCGGGAGTCGTTCCTGCTGGAGATCGTCAGGGAGGGAGAGCGACTGGCGCGCCTGATCGAGGACGTTCTCAGCGTAAGCCGGATCGAAGCCGGCAAGCTGCGCCTCGACCTCAAGGCCATCGACGTTGGACCAACGGTCGGTCAGGTGGTCAAAAACATGGCTCGATTGACTTCCATCCATAATTTCGTGATAAATGTAGCGGATGACCTGCCGCAGGTGAGCGCCGACCCCGACAAGCTTTACCAGGTGCTGCTCAACCTGGTGGTCAACGCCATCAAGTACTCTCCCGACGGGGGGCCGATCACCGTCACTGCCATCGAGAGGGACGGCAGGATGCGCTTCGAAGTGGCTGACCAGGGCGTCGGCATCAGCACCGAGCATCTGCCTCATGTCTTCGAGCGTTTCTACCGGGCGGCGCGGGGAAAGGGCGGAGTCAAGGGCACCGGTCTGGGCCTTTTCGTCAGCAAGAGCCTGGTGGAACAGATGGGCGGCACGATCCGGGCCGAGTCCGAGGTGGGCCAGGGCAGCCGATTTTTCTTCGATTTGCCGCTCGCTCCGGCTGAAGAGGTGGAAGCCGAGGACAAGATTGCTTCCTGAAAAGGCGGAGGTTCAAGACAGGGCCGCCGTCCGAAGATTGCCAGCCGGCGGTAGCGGGCATAACAATACCAGTGGAAGAATTATTACCAACGGGAGCATAAATGGAATCATCCAGCATTGGGAGTAAGCGTATCCTGATCGTCGACGACGAAGCATCATTGCGGACACTGGTCCGGGCGAATCTGGAAGTCGACGGGCTCGAGGTCAGCGAGGCGGTGGATGGCATCGAGGCCATGAGAATGCTGGCGGAGTCGCAGCCCGACCTCATCCTCCTGGATATCATGATGCCCGGCAAGGACGGCATCGAGGTCCTTGAGGATCTGGCGGCGGATGAAAAGCTGAAGGGCATTCCGGTAATCCTTCTCACCGCCAAGGGTGAGCAGGAGGACCTGGAGAAGGGCGCGGCACTGGGCGCCCGCGGTCATATCACCAAGCCGTTCGACCCCGAACAGATGGTGCGGACCGTCAAGGCGGCGCTGGGGATGATCAGGCGCTAGCAGCTGTTTTTGCCCGGCCAGTCGCCTGGGCGTGGCGGGTCACTCAGCGGAATTTCGCGTTGGCGCGACTAACTTGCGACCAGAAATTTCCGAACCGTGCCGGCCAGTTCACGCGTGTTGATCGGCTTTAAGATGTAGCCCTCGCAACCAACGGCGCGGACCCTTTCCTCGTCGCCCCTCATGGCATGGGCTGTTATCGCCACGACCGGAATCTTCGCGGTAAGCGGATTCTGTTTCAGGCGGCGGGTCGCCTCGATGCCATCCATGCCGGGCAGCTGGATATCCATCAGGATGATGTTCGGAGGATCGTCCGCGGCGGCCTGGACCGCTTCTTCGGCGCTGGCGATGATCGTGATTTCGAATCCATCACGCTCCAGCACATATTCCACCAGGCGCGAGTTCATTTGGTTGTCCTCTACCAGCATAACCCTCGTTTTCATTTCCAACCCCCTTGATGAATCTGTGTTCAAGCAAATCTGGCCGCATCGCCGCCCTGTTCGGCCAGAGCCTGCAGTGTCTCCTCGAGCTTGCCAGTGAGCTGGTCCGGCGTCAGCAGACCGGCGTGGTCGCCGGCGACAGCGATGCTGACTGTCAGTTTGTCAGGGTCAGCGCCAGGCTCTCTGGACTGATGTTCACGAACCAGTTCCACGAGCTTTTTCGCGGCATTGAAGCCGGCTTCCTTCGTAGTGTCCGGCAGCAACATACCGAAGCGGTCGGTGTCATAGCGGGCCAGCGGATCGGCGGCGCGGACATTGCTCCTCAGAAGACCGGCGAGGGTCGACAGCCGCTCCGCAGGTGAAGTTGTGATGCCGGCCGCCGGATGGTCCAGCCCGATCAGCAACACCGAAAGGTCGAGGGAGTAGCGCTGGGCCCGCTTCACCTCTTCCGCCAGCCGTTTGTCAAAATAGCGGCGGTTGAAGAGACGGGTTTCGCTGTCGATCAGCAGCGCCTTTTCCGGGTACAGCTTTTCCAGGCGGAACATCTCGCCGAGCAGCTGTTTCCTGCCGCTTTCGCCCTTGGGGATGATTCCTTCGATGTGGCTGTCCAGGAGCAGGCGCTCATCAACCTGGCTGATATCCCGATCCCTGGTCACGATGATCGGCGTATTGACGGTGATCGGGTGCTTTCTCAGGAAAGAGATGACTTTCTGGATCGGGATTTCGGGAAGGTTGAAATCGATGATGATGATGTCCGGGGACTGTTCCAGCGCCATCTCCAGAGCATTTTTGCTGTCAGCGGCGTGGATGACGACAAAGCCCTGGCGTTTGAGGATGGAACCGGTGTACGCGGCGTCTTCGGCATTGGCGTCGGCCACCAGCACCTGGGGCTGGGAGCGGCGGCCCGGTGAAACTTCTTTCAGGTAGCGGAGCTTGTCGAGCAAGTGGCGCCGGCTCAGTGGCTTGACGCAGTAATCGGCGGCGCCGAGGGCGAAGCCCAGCTCGGGGTTTTCCAGAGCGGAGCAGATGATGACTCCCAGGTCAGCCGTCTCCGGCTCCGACTTGAGCTGGTGCAGCACCTGCCAGCCATCCTTGCGGGGCAGCATGATGTCGAGGCAGATGGCGAATGGGTGACTGACCCTTGCCTTCTCCAGGGCCTCGACGCCGTCGACGGCGTATTCCACCTCGTAACCTTCCTGCGTCAGCCAGAGACCGATCAGTTCAGCTGTTTTCCGGTCATCCTCGACGATCAGCACCCCGGGCGAACGGGATGGATCCGGCGCCATGGTGGTTGTCATGGCCTGTTCGGCAACTTCTCCGCCGCCTGTCGTGGCTGTGTTGATGTCACGGTCGATCGGCAGGGCCGGCGGCAGTGTGCTCTCCTGCGGGATTGGCAGCGTGAAATAAAAGATGCTGCCCAGGCCAGTTTTGCTCTCAACCCAGATCTCGCCTTTTTGCATCTCGACGAATTTTCTTGTCAGGGCCAGCCCGAGGCCGGTGCCTTCATACTGGCGCGAGGTGGATCCATCCACCTGCTGGAACTCGGAGAAGATGCGTTCCTGATTCGCAGGAGCGATGCCGACGCCGGTGTCGGCGACGGCAAAGCGTGCCATGTTGCCCATAACCGAGGCGTTGATGTTGACGGTGCCGCCCTCGGGCGTGAACTTGATGGCGTTGCCGATGAGGTTATAAAAAATCTGCCTGAACTTGCCGGCGTCGGCAAACACCATGTTCAGGCGCTCGGAGACCTTGACGCTCAGATTGATCTGTTTTTTTCCGGCCAGGGGCTGCATGGTCGAGAGGATGTCCTTGAGGACGGGGCCGACATGGAAGTCCTCCAGCACCAGATGTATCTGCCCTGCTTCAACCTTGGCCAGGTCGAGCACGTCGTTGATCAGCTCCAGCAGGTGATGGCCGCTGTTGACGATGTTATCGCAGAACTCGGTACGGTCGGCGTCGTCCAGCAGGTCCGACGATGTATCTCTGAGAACTTCCGAAAAGCCGATGATGACATTCAGCGGAGTGCGCAGCTCATGGCTCATGTTGGCCAGGAACTCTGATTTCAGACGGTTGGCCTGGGCCAGCTCGCGGTTGGCTTCCGCCTGCTGGCGGTTGGCTTCCTCCAGCTCGCGGGTATGCTCATCTACCGTGTCGGCCATCTCGTTGAAGGCCGAGGAGACGGCGGCGATCTCATCTTTCGTCTCTTTCAGGGGAACGCGCGCCGAGTAGTCACCGCGGGAAATTCGCGCCGAGGCCTCCGTGAGTTTGGCTAAAGGTTCCAGCGTTGTGCGCCGCAGGAGCAGCACCAGCGTACCTGCAACCAGGACGAAAGTGAACCCGCCGATCAGTACCATTATCTGGCGGCTGAGGGCGAGACTTTTCTGGAGCGTGGAGGTGGAGATGTTCACCCGGATAACCCCCAGATTGCCCTGCTGGTCGGGAGCGGTCGCGGTGTGTCCATGGCAGTCCAGGCACTCGTCCTTGACGGGAATGTTGGCGATGTCGGTCATGTGGTCATCGCCGGAGTTGCCCAGGATTTCACGGGAGCCGGAGCTGTTGAGCAGTTTCTCGGCCTCGCCGCCCACGTTTGTACCGACACTATCCTTGATGGATGAAGCCCAGATGCTCCCGTCATTGGCGAGGATGTCGATGGAACGGACGTTCTCGTTGAGCTGCATCTTGTCGAGCGTCTGCTGGATGTGGCCGCGCTCGCCCCTGAGCATATCCTGCTCAAGGCTGTTGAGGATCGTATCGGTCAGCGTCGAGGCGGTCTCCTCGAACATGTGGGTACTGGCGCTTTTTTGGCTGGCGAGCAGCGCCAGGCCGCCGAGTCCGCTGACCATCAGCATGATCACGATGACGAATAACGGTATCTTTTGTTGCAACTTCATCGGGTGCACAGGATTCTATCATCAAACGCACGTTGTGATACTATATGCATTCCCGCTGCCACGCGGGTTTTCGTTAAACTCGGGGACCCGGAACGATGAAGAGCGACGACATAAAAAAGGGAATAACCAGGGCGCCGCACCGGTCGCTGCTCAGGGCTCTTGGCCTGGGTGACCGGGAGTTGGGGCTGCCGTTCATCGGCGTCGCCAATTCCTTTAACGAGATCATCCCCGGCCACCTCCATCTGCGCAGCGTCACCGAGGCGGTCAAACAGGGTATCTGGGCGGCTGGCGGAGTGCCTTTCGAGTTCGGCGGCATCGGCGTCTGCGACGGGCTGGCCATGAACCACGAGGGCATGCGTTTCTCCCTGGCCAGCCGCGAGCTCGTCGCCGATGAGATCGAGGTCATGGCCCGGGCTCACGCCTTCGACGGGTTGGCGCTGGTTCCCAGCTGCGACAAGGTCGTGCCCGGCATGATCATGGCCGCGCTGAGAGTAAATATCCCTGCCATCGTCGTCAGCGGCGGCCCCATGCTGGCCGGCGACTTCGATGGACAAAAAATCGATCTGCACAATGTTTTTGAGGCGGTGGGCGCGGCGCTCACAGGCAAGATCAGCGAAGAGGAGGTCATGCGCATGGAGAGCTGCGCCTGTCCGGGCTGCGGTTCCTGTGCCGGCCTCTTTACCGCCAACTCCATGAACTGTCTCACCGAGGCGCTGGGTCTGGCGTTGCCTGGGAACGGCACCATACCGGCGGTTCAGGCGGCGCGCATCAGGCTGGCCCGTGAAACCGGCCGCCGTGCCGTCGAGCTGGCGCTCGAGGGCCTCAAGCCCCGCGATATCGTCGATTCCCGCGCGGTCATCAACGCTCTCGCGGTCGATTCCTCGATGGGCTGTTCGACGAATACTGCCCTGCACATCGCCGCCATCGCGCACGAGGCGCAGGTCGGCTTCAGTCTTGCCGAGGTGAACGAGATCACGGCCCGAACGCCGCACCTGTGCTCACTCAGCCCGGCCGGCGTTCACCACATGGAAGATTTGGACCGCGCCGGCGGCGTGCAGGCGCTGATGAAGACTCTGCTCGACGCCGGAAAACTCGATGGCTCGGCCTTGACCGTTTCCGGCCGCAAACTCGTTGACCAGCTGGCCGGCGCCCGCGTGGCCGACCCCGCCGTAATCCGGTCAATCGATAACGCTTACCACCCCACCGGCGGCCTGGCGGCGCTCTTCGGCAACCTGGCTCCCAACGGCTCGGTGGTCAAGGAATCAGCCGTCCTCCCCGAGATGTTGCGCCTCCGGGGTCCGGCGCTGGTGTTCGAAAGCGAGCAGGAAGTGGAGGACGCTCTCGAGGAGGGGAAGATAAAGCCAGGCTGCGTCGTCGTCATCCGCTACCAGGGTCCCAAGGGCGGACCGGGGATGCCGGAGATGCTGACGCCCACGGCGGCTATCGCCGGCGCCGGCCTCGATCACTCGGTGGCGCTGATCACCGATGGCCGGTTCTCCGGCGCGACCAGGGGGGCCAGCATCGGCCATGTCTCGCCGGAAGCCTTCGACGGTGGCCCGATCGCGCTGGTTCGCGAGGGCGATGAGATAGAAATCGATATTCCGGGTAGAACTTTGAACCTGATGGTCGACGACAAGGAGCTCGCCGCCCGCGCCGCGGTCTGGGAGCCGCGTGAACCGCGCTACCAGACCGGATTTTTGTCCAGATATGTTAAGCTAGTGCACGGTGCCGAACGTGGTGCGGTCGTGGAATAGGAACGGGGTAACTTGAAGGGTTCAGAAGCAATAATCGAATCTTTGAAGGCGGCCGGGGTAGAGGTCGTCTTTGGCCTGCCCGGGGGCATGGTCATCCCGCTTTACGACGCCCTCTACGACTCGGACCTGAAACATTTTCTGGTTCGCCACGAGCAGGGGGCGGCCCATATGGCCGACGGTTACGCACGCGCTACTGGCAGGACCGGCGTCTGCATCGCCACCAGCGGCCCTGGCGCCACCAACCTGGTCACAGGCATAGCCAACGCCTATATGGATTCGACGCCGATGGTAGCGATCACCGGTCAGGCGCGCAGTGATCTGATCGGCACCGACGCCTTCCAGGAAGCCGACATCACCGGCATCACCGAGCCGATCGTCAAGCATAGCTACCTGATCAAGAACCCGAATGACATCTCCCGGATCTTCAAGGAGGCTTTCTACATCGCTTCGACCGGCCGTCCGGGGCCGGTTCTGATCGATATCCCGGCGGACATGCAGCTGGCGGAGATCGACTACAGGCCGGCCGGCAAGATCGACCTGCCAGGCTACAAGCCGACCCTGAAGGGACACAAGAAACAGATCATATCCGCGGCAAAGGCGATAGCGGCCGCCGAGAAACCGGTATTTTACGCCGGAGGCGGCATGATCATCGCCGGGGCCGAGAAAGAGCTGCTGGCTATCGCCAAATTGATGAAGATACCGGTAACGACCACCCTGATGGGGCTGGGTTGTTTTCCCGAGGATAACGACCTGTCGCTGGGGATGCTCGGCATGCACGGCACCGGTTACGCCAATTACGCGGTCACCCATTCTGACCTGCTGATCGGCGTCGGCGCGCGCTTCGATGACCGGGTCACCGGCAAGCTGGAGACATTCGCCAGGCACGCCAAAAAAATTCATATCGATATGGACCCGGCCGAGATCAGCAAGAACATCGCCATCGACATCCCCATCGTCGGTGACGCCAAGGACGTGCTCGCCGGCATCCTGGCCGAACTCAAAGCTATGAAGCGTGAGCCGAAAAAGACCGCGCCCTGGCTCGACCAGGTCATCGCCTGGAAGAAGAAGCACCCGCTCCACTACAAGGACGAGAAGGGCTCGATCATGCCCCAGTTCGTCATCGAGGAAGTAAACCGGATCACCAAGAGCAACGCCATTCTCTGCACCGATGTTGGCCAGCACCAGATGTGGTCGGCGCTGTTTTACACTCATACCAAGCCGCGGCACTGGATCAGTTCCGGTGGACTGGGGACGATGGGCTTCGGTTTCCCGGCGGCCATCGGCGCCAAGGTCGGCTGTCCGGACAAGACTGTCATCGACATCGCCGGCGACGGCAGCTTCCAGATGAACATTCAGGAGCTGGCCACCGCCGTCTGCTACGACATTCCGGTCGTCGTCTGCATCCTGAACAACGGTTTTTTGGGGATGGTCCGGCAGTGGCAGGAACTCTTCTGGAGCAAGCGCTATTCGGAAACGGCCATCTCCTGCCAGCCCGATTTCGCCGCCGTGGCCGAGGCTTACGGTGCGCTGGGCATGACCATTACGAAGAAGAAGGATGTTGGCGACGCCATCCGCACGGCCATCAAGTCCAAACGGCCGGCGGTGCTCGATTTTCGGGTCAAGCCGGAGGAGAACGTCTTTCCCATGGTTCCGGCGGGCAAGTCCATCGACGAGATGATCGGCGGACACAAGACATGATTGCCGGTTCGAGCGAGAGGCCTGTCATCCTGAGCGAAGCGAAGGGTCTAAAATCATGAAGCACATACTTTCAGTCCTGGTCGAAAACAAACCGGGCGTCCTGGCCCGGGTCGCCGGCCTGTTCTCGCGGCGCGGCTTCAACATCGACTCGCTGGCGGTGGGCATCACCGAGAACCCGGATGTCTCGCGCATGACCATCACCGTCGACGCCGAGGAACACCCCATCGAGCAGGTGACCAAACAGCTACACAAACTGATCAACGTCATCAAGATCACCGATCTCGATGCGGAGAAGACAGTGGCGCGCGAGTTGGCGCTGTTAAAGGTAAAGTCCGACGCCAAAACCCGTGCCGAGGTGATGCAGCTGGCTAAGATATTCCGGGCGCAGATCCTCGATGTCAGCCGCAAGACGATCACCATCGAGATCACCGGCACCTTCGAAAAGATCGACGCGCTCGAGCAGCTGCTTCAGCCGCACGGTGTCGTGGAGATCGTACGCACCGGCCGCATAGCCATCGAACGCGGCGAAAAGTAGACAAAAATCAGGGACGTTCGTTTCCTATGTTTCCTAATTTATTGGAAATAGTGGAGACGACGGCCCGGATTTACAAATTAGGAAACATAGGAAACGAACGTCCCCATTAAGGAGAGAGTGAAATGTATTACGATAAAGATGCAAATCTGGATCTGATCAAGGACAAGACCGTTGCCGTCATCGGCTACGGCAGCCAGGGCCACGCCCACTCGCTGAATCTGCACGAATCGGGCGTCAAGGTCATCGTCGGCCTGCGTGAGACCAGCGCCAGCTGGAAAGAAGCTGAAACCGCCGGGCTCACGGTCATGCCCGTGGACAAGGCCGCCGAGGCCGCCGACATGATCATGATCCTGACGCCGGACCATTCCCAGGCCAAGACCTACCGCAAGAAGATCGCTCCCGGCCTCAAGGCCGGTAATGTGCTGATGTTCGCCCACGGCTTCAACATCCACTTCAACCAGATCGTGCCGCCGGCCGACGTCGACGTGGTCATGGTTGCACCCAAGGGCCCCGGCCACCTGGTGCGGCGCCAGTATCAGGAAGGGCGCGGCGTTCCCGCTCTCATCGCCGTCCACCAGGACGCCAGCGGCAAGGCACAGGATCTGGCCTTGGCTTACGCCCAGGGAATCGGCGCCACCCGCGCCGGCGTCATCGAGACGAATTTCGCCGAAGAGACCGAAACCGATCTTTTCGGTGAGCAGGTAGTGCTCTGCGGCGGCGCCAGCGAGCTGGTGCGCGCCGGTTTCGAGACCCTGGTCGAGGCGGGATACCAGCCCGAGATCGCCTACTTCGAATGCCTGCACGAGCTCAAGCTGATCGTCGACCTGATGTACGAGAAGGGTATCACCGGTATGCGCTACAGCATTTCCGACACCGCCGAGTATGGCGATATCACCCGCGGCAAGCGCATCATCAACGACGACACCCGCGCCGAGATGCGCAAGATACTCAAGGAGATCCAGAACGGTGAGTTCGCTAGCGAGTGGATCCTGGAGAACAAGGCCGGCCGCCCCGGCTTCAACGCCGTGCAGCGGCGCGAGGCCTCTCACCAGATCGAGATCGTCGGCAAGGAGCTGCGCCGCATGATGAGCTGGATCGAGGACGGGGAAACGGGCGGGGAAGAAGTCTAGTAAACGCTGTTATTCTCAGCAAAATCAGGGACGTACGTTTCCTATGTTTCCTAACTTGAGGGAACACGGGAAACCAGGTCCCTTTTGATATAAATTAGGAAACATAGGAAACGTACGTCCCCAAAAGGAACCAAAAGGAAGCTGTTTATGATTAAAAAATTTCTGATGACACCAGGCCCGACGCAGATACCCTCAGAGGTGCTGCTGGCGTCGGCCCAGCCGATCATCCACCATCGCACCGGCGACTACTCCGACCTGTTCGCGCGGGTCAACGAAAATCTGAAGTACGTATACCAGACCAGGAACGAGGTCATCTCCTTCGCCTCTTCGGGCACTGGCGCCATGGAATCCGCCGTGGTCAACCTCTGCTCGCCGGGCGACAAGGTGCTCATCGCTTCCTGCGGCAAGTTCGGCGAGCGCTGGCGCGACCTCTCCCAGGTCTACGGGCTCGATTATGATTACCGCGAATACGAGTGGGGGACGCCGGTCGTTCCCGCCGATATTGGGCAGGCGCTTGCCGACGATCCGGCCATCAAGGTGGTCTTCGTCACCCACAGCGAGACTTCCACCGGCGTCGTCAATGACATGCAGGCCATCGGAGCCGCCGTAGCCGGTTCGGACGCGGTGCTGGTCTCCGATTCCATCAGCGGCATGGGTTCGGCCGAGCTGAAAACAGACGCCTGGGGCATCGACGTCGTCGTCTCCGGCTCCCAGAAAGCGCTGATGATCCCGCCGGGACTGGCCTTCGTCAGCGTCAGCGCCAAGGCCTGGGGGCTGGTGGAGAAGTCCACGCTGCCCAAGTATTATTTCGACTGGACCAAGGCCCGCAAAGCGCTGGCCCAGGACAAGCCGACGACTGCTTTCACGCCGGCGGTTTCACTGATGGTTGGTCTCGACAAGGCTCTCGACATGATTCGCGCCGAGGGTCTCGAGCAGGTGTTCGAGCGCCACATCATTTTGGGCCGCGCCACCCGCGCCGCGGTCAAGGGTCTCGGCCTCGAACTCTTCTCGCCGGATGATGACCGGTGTAGTTCGGTGACTTCCGTAAAAGTTCCGGACGGCGTCGACGACAACAAGCTGCGTACCCTGATCCGCGACAAGTACGGCGTGCAACTCGCCGGCGGCCAGGGACCCATCAAGGGGAAAATCTTCCGCATCGGACATTGCGGCTATTACAACTACACCGATATTATCGTCGCCATCACGGCGCTGGAGCTGGCCTTGAAGGAGCTGGGCCACCCGGTCGAACTGGGCTCCGGCGTCTCCAAAGCGCAGGCGGTTTTCGGGGAGGAGATGGTTTGAGCGTGAGCAAGAGCGTCAAGGCGGCCAAAAAAGGGACAAAGGAGCGGGCGGCAAAGCCTGCGAAGGTGGCGAAGATTGCGAAAGCCACCAGGCCCGCGAAGGCCAGCAAGACCGCCAAGCCGCGCGTGCTGGTCAAGGAGAAGATCGCCCAGAGTGGTGTCGACCTGCTTAAAAAGGAGTTCAACGTCGACGTCCGCCTGGACATGGACCAGGCCCAGCTCAAGAAGGAAATAAAGAACTACAACGCCATCATCATCCGTAGCTCCACCCGGATGACGAAAGAGATCATCGAGGCCGCCGACCAGCTCAAGGTCATCGGCCGCGCCGGCATCGGCGTCGACAACGTGGACATCAAGGCGGCGACCAAGAAGGGCATCATCGTCGCCAACGCCCCGCAGAGCAACATCGTGGCGGCGGCCGAGCATACCATCGGTCTGCTTCTGGCCCAGAGCCGCAACATACCGCAAGCCAATAGCTCGCTCAAGGCCGGCAAGTGGGAACGCTCCAGCTTCGGTGGAGTCGAGCTGGCCGACAAAGTGCTGGGCGTCATCGGCTTCGGCCGCATCGGCGTATTGGTTGCCCAGCGGGCCCGCGGCCTGAAGATGAAAGTCATTGCCTTCGACCCCTACGTCAGCGCCGCCCGCTTCGAGGAGCTGGGCGTCGATGGCATTGACAAAATAGAAGATTTATACAAGCAAGCGGACTTCATCACCGTCCATCTGCCCAAGAGTCCCGAGACCCTTGGTTTCGTCGACGAGGCAGCTTTCAGGAAGATGAAGAAAGGCGTTCGCATCATCAACTGCGCCCGCGGCGGCATCGTCAAGGAAGAGGCGCTGGTCAAAGCGCTTAAGTCCGGCAAGGTCGCCGGCGCCGCCATCGACGTTTTTGTAAAGGAACCGCCGGTGGGCAACCCGCTACTCGATTTCGACAGCGTTATCGCCACTCCGCACCTGGGCGCATCGACAATAGAGGCCCAGGATCGCGCCGGCACGATCATCGCCGAGCAGGTTGCGGCGGCGCTCAACAACCAGTTTGTCAGCAACGCCGTCAATATCGCCCCGGTCAGCACCGAGGAGATGAACGTGGTACGGCCGTTCCTGCCGCTCTGCGAGCAGCTGGGCCGTCTGATCACCGAGATCGCCGACGGGCCGCTGGAAAGTTTCGACATCACCTACCAGGGAGCCCTGGCTGATTACAATACAAAGCTCCTTACCGTTGCCTTTTTCAAGGGCGCGCTTGAGGGGAAAGTGGAAGATACGGTCAATTACGTGAACGCCGAAGGTATCGCCGAGGAGCGCGGCATCCAGGTAACCGAGTCCAAGAGCCGCAAGGCGGTGGACTTCACCAACCTGATCACAGTGGCCTCCAGCGACAAGCGCGGCAAGCTGACGGTAGGCGGCACGACCATCGGGCCCAAGCACCGACCGCGCTTCGTCAAGATCTACCGCCACGACATCGACATCGAACCCGGCCAGTTCATGGCCTTTTTCCGCTACGACGACGTCCCTGGCATGATCGGCCGCGTCGGCACCCTGCTGGGCAGCCGGGGCATCAATATCGCCAACATGAACGTGGGACGCAAGAAGCGCGAGGGCAAGGCGGTCATGTCCGTGACCCTGGACAAAGCCATCCCCGCTGAGGTGCTCTGGGAGATCAAGGCTGAGCCAGGCTTCGACGACATCACCTTCATAACCTTCGCCTGATTTAAGCCGGATGTTGAAGTCAATCAACCAGGATCAGGAATCCGCTGTGCTACCAGACCAACCAGGATCAGGAATCCGCTGTGCGGTCATATCAAACAGGATTAAAAATCTTACCATTCGGCTATATATATCATCCAGAGGCTTTCCCTCTGCTTTGGCGTGCTCCGTGTGATATCTTATTAGGCGTTATCAGGCCCTGAGCGTTCCCTGGAGGAAGTTTATGGCACACAAGAAAAATAACCCTTTTGCCGAGTTTGAGCGACTGAGCTCGGAAATCGAGGAGATGTTCTTCCGCTTTTACGGCGGCCCGCGGCCACGGGTGATGAAGGGCGGCTCTTTTCAGCCTCTGGCCGATGTCTTTTACGTCAAAGAGACAAATTCGGTTATCGTCAAGCTGGAGATCGCCGGCATCGCCCCCGATGACGCCCGCCTCACCGTCCAGGATAAAACGCTGATCATCGAAGGCTCGCGTCTGGATCCCGCGCAGGATGGGCAGAAGGTCTATCAGCAGATGGAAATTGACTACGGCCTCTTCAAGCGCAAGATCATGCTGCCGGTGACCGTGGACGCCGACAACGCCAGGGCCAGCTACCAGGATGGATTTTTAACCATCGAGATGCCGGTAGCCGACAAGGCCGCGGCGACAATCAACCTGCCAATCATCGTCAAGGATAAAAAATAATGGAAGGCAGCATCGTCGAATCCCCACACATGATCAAACCGGTGGATAAAATACCGGATACCTTACCGATTCTACCCCTGCGGGAGACTGTCGTCTTCCCGGAAACGGTGACGCCGCTGGCTGTGGGGCAGGAGCGTTCGGTCAAGCTGATCGACGACGTTCTGCACAAAGACAAGATGATCGGCCTGGCCACCATCCGTAATCCGGAGGTCGAGACCGCGGGCCCCGACGACATATTCGAGGTAGGAACCGCCGCCATCATCCACAAGATGCTCAAGGTGCCCGACGGTTCGCTTCGTATCCTGGTTCAGGGAATCAAGCGCATCAAGATAGTCAAATACACCATGGCCGACCCCTACCTGGTCGCCCGGGTCGAGCCCCTTGAAGACAGGATCGACCGCACCAAGGAAGTGGAGGCGCTCTCCCGCAACCTGCAGAATGTCTTCACCAAGATCATCGGGCTGGTGCCATACCTGCCGGAAGAGCTGCAGATGGCGGCGTCCAATGTGGACGACCCCAGCGCCCTGTGTTATCTCATCGCCTCGGCGATCAAGATCAATACCGACGAGAAACAGGAGCTTCTGGAAGAGACCGATGTGGAGAAGCGCCTGCGCAAGCTGACGGTTATACTCACCCGTGAGCTCGAGGTCTTCGAGCTGGGCAGCAAGATCCAGAGCGACGTTCAGAGCGAGATGGACAAGAACCAGCGCGAATACTTCCTGCGCCAGCAGATGAAGGCGATCCAGGAAGAGCTGGGCGAGGTGGACGAGATCGCCGCCGAGGTCAACGAGCTGCGCGGCCAGATCGACGAGCTGCAGCTGCCCGAGGAGGTCGACCGCCAGGCGCGGCGCGAGCTGGACCGGCTGGCAAAGATGCAGCCGGCCGCCGCCGAATACTCGGTCATCCGCACCTATCTGGACTGGATCCTGACCATTCCCTGGAACAAGAGCACCGAGGACATCCTCGACATCACCCGCGCCCAGGAGATACTCGACGAGGACCATTACGACCTGGAGAAGGTCAAGAACCGCATCCTTGAATATCTGTCAGTCGCCAAGCTGAAGAAGGATTTAGCCGGGCCGATCCTCTGTTTCGTGGGGCCGCCCGGCGTCGGCAAGACTTCGCTGGGGCACTCCATCGCCCGCGCCCTGGGCCGCAAATTCATCCGCATCTCCGTGGGCGGCGTGCGTGACGAGGCCGAGATACGTGGCCACCGGCGCACATATATCGGCGCCATGCCCGGTACCATCATCCGCGCTATCCGGGACGCCGAGTCCAACAATCCGGTGTTCGCCATCGACGAGATGGACAAGCTGGGTGCCGACTTTCGCGGCGACCCTTCCTCGGCGTTGCTCGAGGTGCTCGACCCGGAACAGCACTTCAGCTACCGCGACCATTACCTGGACCTGCCCTTCGACCTGAGCAAGGTCCTGTTCATCGCCACCGCCAACATGCTCGATCCGATACCGCCGGCTCTTCGCGACCGCATGGAGGTTATCGAGCTCTCCGGTTACACCGAGGAAGAGAAGCTCCACATCGCCAGGAAATATTTGATCGCTAAACAGACCAAGGCCAACGGCCTGGGCGCGAAGCGCATCAGTTTCAATAACAAGGCGATCCTGAAGATCATTCAGGATTACACCCGCGAGGCGGGCCTCAGGAACATTGAGCGCGAGATCGGCTCGGTCTGCCGCAAGGTCGCCCGCGAGATCGCCGAGGGCAAGAAGGGCAAGTTCAAAATCGACGAAAAGGCGGTGGAGAAGTACCTGGGCAAGAAACGCTATTTCTCCGAAGCCAAGCGCATGACCTCGGAGCCGGGCGTGGCAACCGGCCTGGCCTGGACCACGAGCGGCGGCGACATCATCTTCATCGAGGCCACCAGCATGCATGGGGCCGGCGCGTTGACTCTCACCGGGCAGCTGGGCGACGTCATGAAGGAATCGGCCCAGGCGGCGCTAAGTTGGGTCCGGACGCATTCGGATGAGCTCGGCATCCCCGAGGATTATTTCCAGAAACACGACATCCACGTGCACGTGCCGGCCGGCGCGGTACCCAAGGATGGCCCCTCGGCGGGGGTAACCATGACCACGGCGCTGGCCTCGCTGGCCATCGGCAAGTCAGTGGCGTCCAATGTGGGCATGACCGGCGAGGTGACGCTGAGCGGCAAGGTGCTGCCGATTGGCGGGTTGAAGGAGAAGGTCCTGGCGGCTCGCCGCGCCGGGCTCGACACTATCATCCTGCCGCGTGAGAACGAGCGGGACTTGGACGATGTGCCCGAGCATCTGCGCAAGACGATGACTTTTATTCCGGTTGATGAGGTCAACGAGGTTCTCAAGGCGGCGCTGATGGATGGATCGGTGAAGGCGAAGGCGAAGCGCTCGGTCAGCGGCAAGAAACCAGCCGGAGCCAGGAAGGCTGTCTCCGGCAAGAAAGCTTCGAGCATCTCGACGAAGAAATCTTCGGCCAGGCCGGCCAGGTCGACACGTAAGACCGGCGCCGGCAAGGCGAGCACGCTGAAGAAGGCCGCGTCCTCTGCCAAGACGGGAACGTCTGCGGCGAAGACAGGCAACCGCAGGAAACCGGCCGCCGGGAAGTAGAAGTGTAGACCCGACCCGACCCCCGGGTCAGGCGATGGGCGGGTGAGTGATCTGATCCGGTTTTCTGGACACTTTCCTAAGGGTGATCCCTTGCAGATTGAAAAAGAGGCGCAAGGCCGCCCTTTACGATTTCCGGGGTAACATGTGTTTCAAACTGAGTGAAAACACCACCGCGGGAACACGGTTTCACCTCCACAATCCAATGTAATTTAAAGTAATTCCCGGCTTTTAACTAAGAGTATAATCTCTATATAAATCTCTACGCGAATTCAACTCCGACCAGCAACCAGGGATTTATTACCCGCCCGCCACCGCCGGCACGATGCTGATCTCGGCTCCGTCGGCGACCTCGGTGGCCATGCCGTCCGCAAACCGGATGTCATCGCCGTCCACATAGATATTGATAAACCGCCGCACCTCGCCATCGTCAAGCAGCCGCTCGGCCATGCCGGGGTGGCGGTTCTCCAGCTCCATCAGAATGCCGCCGACGGTGCCGGCATCCATCTCGATCATTCCCTCGCCGCC
>JAENWV010000032.1 GCA_016650015.1 Thermoleophilia bacterium
ATCAACGGCACCACCGATATCGCCGATTCGTCACGCGAGATGAAACAGCAGGAGAAGGACGACGCGAAGGCAAAGGGCATTGAAGTAGTTGAAAACAAGGTCGCCCTCGACGGCATTGCCGTGGTAGTAAACCCCGCCAATAAAGTGGCCGACTTAACCGTCGACCAGCTCGCGGACATCTTCTCCGGCAAGATCACCGACTGGCAGGATGTCGGCGGCGAGTCGGGCCAGATAGTGATCCTCTCCCGCGAGAGCAACTCGGGCACCCACGTTTTCTTCAAGGAGCACATCCTCAACAAGGGCAAGAGCGACGGCAAGGTGGAATACGCCTCCAGCGCGCTGCTGCTGCCCTCATCCCAGGCGATTGTGGACGAGACCAAGCAAAACCCGAAGGCGATCGGTTATGTCGGGCTCGGCTACGTAAAAGACGGGATCAAGGCCCTCAAGGTGAAGAAGGATGCCTCGTCCACGGGTGTCGCGCCTTCGGTCGACACCGTGCAGAGCGGCACATACCCGGTTTCGCGCCCGCTCTTCATGTACACCAAGAAAGGCGCCCCGCAGACGGTGCAGGATTACCTGGACTGGATCACGGGAACTGAAGGACAGAAAGTCGTACAGGACCTGGAGTTCGTGCCGCTGAAGAAGTAGCGCCATTGAACCCGGATCGCCTGACGAAAAGAAATGTGAATCTCCCCGGGACACGGTGCCCGGGGAGATTCGGCATTGATTGAACAGGAGCCATGAGAACCGCCCAAAAGATCAAAGAAGTTCTGATCGGCAAATTGATCCTCGCCTGTGGAGTCCTCTCCATAGCGGTGGTGGTTCTCATTTTCGTCTTCCTGCTACGGGACGCCTTCTCGCTTTTCGACAGCTACCCGCTGATCGATTTTATCACCGGCAGAAACTGGTACCCCATCTCGGAGCCGCCGGTTTTCGGAATTCTGCCGCTGGTGCTCGGCTCGCTGCTGGTAACCGCGATCGCGATCCTGCTGGCCATCCCGCTTGGCGTCGGCACGGCGATCTACATCGCCGAAGTGGCCCCCGGCTGGCTCAAGGAGATCCTCAAACCACTGATGGAGATCGTGGCGGCGATTCCGTCGGTGGTGCTTGCCTTCATCGGGCTGACGTTGCTGGCGCCGTATCTGCAGGGGTTGCTTGATCTCAACACCGGACTGACGGCGTTGACCGGGGGTATCATGCTGGCGTTCATGGCCCTGCCGACCATCGTGTCGATCGCCGAGGACGCCATCAACGCCGTGCCGCGCTCCTACCGCGAGGGCTCGCTGGCCATGGGGGCGACCCGCTGGCAGACAACCGGGCGCGTGGTGGTTCCCGCCGCCATGTCGGGTATCTCGGCCTCAGTCATGCTGGGCATCGGGCGGGCTATCGGCGAAACCATGGTGGTGCTGATGGTTACCGGCAACGCGGCGGTCATGCCCACCTCGGCCGACTCGGTGCTTAAACCTGTGCGCACCCTGACCGGCACCATCGCCCAGGAAATGGGCGAGGCGGTCTTCAACGGTCCGCACTATTTTGCGCTGTTCGCCATTGGTCTGGTCCTGTTCGTCATCACCTTCGCGGTGAACTGGATCGCCGATCTGGTGCTCTACCGTTACCGGGAAGGCGAGTAGAGTGAGCGGCGTAAGTAGACAGCTGGTTTTTGAGAAAATCGCGCACCTGGTGCTGGCCCTGATAGCCGCTATCGCCGTGGCGCCGGTGATAGGCATTATCATCTTTTTGTTTATCAAGGGCGGGCCGGCGCTGACGCCGGAGTTTTTGACATCGATGCCGACCAACGGCATGAAAGCGGGCGGCATCTTTCCCGCCATCGTCGGTACCCTTTACCTCGTCCTCGGCACGATCGTTTTCGCGGTGCCTGTAGGAACCCTGGCCGCCGTCTACCTGACCGAGTACGCCACCCAGGGCCGGCTGACCCGGTACATCAGACTGGCTATAGCCAATATGGCCGGCGTGCCTTCGGTGGTCTACGGGCTTTTCGGACTGGGGCTTTTCGTGCTGCTTTTGCAGATGGGCACCTCGCTGCTGGCCGGCTCGCTGACTTTGGGGCTACTGGTGCTGCCGGTGGTCATCACCGCCGCCGAGGAGGCGCTACTGGCGGTGCCGCAATCGTTTCGCCAGGCCTCGCTGGCGCTGGGCGCAACCCGCTGGCAGACCATACGGCGGGTGGTGCTGCCTAACGCCATCCCCGGTATCATCACCGGCACGGTGCTGGCGGTCGGGCGCGCCGCCGGCGAGACAGCCGCGATCATGTTCACGGTGGCGGCCTTCTTTTTGCCGACGCTGCCCGACTCACCTTTCAGCCAGGCGATGGCGCTCCCGTACCACCTTTACACCATATCGACCCAGGTGCCGGGCATGCCGGAAGAGATAAAATGGGGCACGGCGCTGGTGCTGCTGCTCCTGGTCTTGTCGTTTACGCTCACGGCCGCGGTTGTCCGGGCCAGATTCAGAAGAAAGAGAAGGTGGTAACAGCGGAAGCACAAAAAAAAGTACAGCTCCAGGAAGTTAATTTTTACTACGGGGACTTCAAGGCACTCGAGGATATCAACCTCGACATCGAGGCCAACAAGGTCACGGCGCTGATCGGGCCTTCGGGCTGCGGCAAGTCGACGGTGCTGCGGCTGATAAACCGCATGCACGAGGTCGCAGGCCGTACCCGGGTCGAGGGCCGGGTGCTACTCGACAGCGAGGATGTCTACTCGCCGGGCATGGATGTCGTCGGTCTGCGGTCGCGAGTCGGCGAGATCTTCCAGAAACCCAACCCGTTCCCCAAAACCATATACGATAACGTGGCCTATGGCCCACGGCTGCAGGGCAGGAGCAGCCGGGACGAGCTGGACGGGATCGTCGAGAGGGCGCTCAGGCAGGCGGCCCTGTGGAAAGAGGTCCAAAACAAGCTCAAGACTTCGGCGCTGGAGCTGTCCGGCGGACAGCAGCAGCGGCTCTGCATCGCGCGTACTCTGGCGGTCGAGCCCGAAGTGATCCTGATGGACGAGCCGTGCTCCGCCCTGGATCCGGTAGCGACCCAGCAGATCGAAGACACGATGGATTCACTCAAGAAGGACTACACCATCATCATCGTCACGCATAACATGCAACAGGCGGCCCGTGTTTCTGAATATACCGGCTTCATGCTCATCCAGGAAACAGGGGAGCCTGGCCGGCTCGTGGAATATGGACTCACCAGCAAGATTTTTACCATGCCGGACCGCAAGGAAACTGAAAACTACATCACGGGAAGGTTCGGGTAGCCATGACCAGACAGTCTTTTCACGAAGGCCTCAAACAGCTGAACGAGGAGATCCTGAGGATGGGGAGCATGGTTGTGGAGGCGGTTGACCTTTCCACACAGTCCCTCTTTAAAGGCGACCGCTCCCTGGCCAACGCCGTCATCGCCGGCGACGACGACATTAACGAACTCAACCTGTGGATCGAGGGCAAGTGCCTCTCCCTGCAGGCGCAACAGCAACCGGTCGCCCGGGACCTGAGGTTGCTTCACACCTGCCTGCTGGTCAGCCTCCACCTTGAGCGAATCGGCGACCTGGCGGTCAACATCTCCAAGATCGCCAAGCGGCTGGAGCGGACTTCGGGCGCCGAGCCATACATGGAGCTGCTCCGCAAGATGTCGGCCCAGGCTCTGGAAGTCTTGCGGCAGGGCATCAAGTCATTCGCCGACCGGGATGCCCGGCTGGCCAACTCGCTGGCGGAGATCGACGAGCCCATCGATGAGATGTACAAGGAGATCCTCGGCCGGCTCCTGCATCCCAAGGAGGAAGAGGCGTCATCCGCGGAATGGGCCACGCACATCGCCCTGGCCAGCCGCTACATCGAGCGCATCGCCGACCAGGTAGTCGACATGGGGGAGCGCATCGACTTTCTGGTGACCGGACACTTGGACGGAAAATATTTTGACAATGACCCAGACCAGCGTTTTGGTGAGTGACTTGCCGATGCATCCCTTCAAATTCGGCCGGCTCGATGAAGAAAACCGCGGCTTGAGCGGCCGTCGCCATCCGAGGCCATGAGCAATATCGCTATCATTCTTCTGGTAACAGCCGCCACCTCGGGGTTGGTTCTGGCCATTGCCCTGCTGGCAATATCGCGGCTGCGAGCCGAACGCACCCGCATCGAATCAGCGCTCGGAAGCTCCGCCGGCGCTTCCATCGAGGAAACGACCGCTGCTTTGGCCCGCATGGCCGATGAGGCCACCGTAACCAGGCGCTGCAGGTCCCGCCTGGAAAAAATAATGGCCGAGTGCCCTCTACCGACAATACTTTTAAACCGGGAGCGCGTTATTCTTGAGCTGAGCGCCCGCGCCGAAGAGGAGCTGGACCAGCCTCGCCGCCGCCGCGGCCTGTTGGAGACCCTGGGCAGCCATGAGCTGGACGAAGCCGCGGCGTCGGCTATGGATACGCAGAAACCCGCCGAGCTGATTGTCCGTCTTTACGCCGGCGGCCGCCGTACATATAAAGTGCGGCTGGCCCCTTTCCGCATCGAAGGCGAAGCCGAGTGTCTCGTCTTCCTGCAGGATGTGGCCGCCTCAATGGACTTCGGTGAGTTGCGCTCCCAGTTCGCGGCCACCGTCTCCCACGAACTGCGCACCCCTCTGGCCGGCATCAGGGCCTTGGTCGAAAGCCTTCAGGACCCGTCCCTGTCGCCCGAAGATGCCGCGAAATTTCTCGGCCGCGTCGACCAGGAGACGCAGCGGCTGGGACAGCTTATCGATGAAATCCTCTTCCTCTCTTCCCTGGAATCGGGATCCGCCGAAAATATCGCCGGCAAAGCTATGTTCGGCGAAGCCGCCAGCCGGGTCCTTGAAAAGCTCGAGCCCCTGGCCCGGCAGTTTGAAGTTTCCATCGATACCCGCATCCAGCCGGATCTGTCGCTGCCACTTTCCGAACGCATGGCCGGAACCTTGCTGTCGAATCTTTTGGAGAACGCGATCAAGTACAGCGGTCGCGGCTCACATGTGGAACTAAGCGCTGAAAAGGAAGGCAGACAGGTCAGGATCGTGATCAGGGACGATGGCATCGGCATTGACGCCGAACACCTGCCCCACATCTTCGAAAGGTTCTACCGTGTTGACAAGTCCCGCAGCCGACGCCTGGGCGGCACCGGCCTGGGATTGTCTATCGTCAAGCACGTGGTTGAGAGCGCCGGCGGTGAGGTCAGGGCCAACAGCCGCGAGGGTTTCGGCACCGAAATGACCATCCTTTTACCGTTGCGTCCCTAGAGCGCCGGGAGAAGCTCGCCCCGGGAAATTCAACGGTCTTTACCGGTTTAGTCATTTTTCATCTCGAACTTGTACCCGAAGCCGTAGTGGGTCTGCAAAAATGAATGGCCGGGGATCTTCGCGGCCAGCTTCTTCCTTATCCTCCGGATGAAAACATCTACCGAGCGGTCGCCGTGAAGCATCTCGTAACCCCAGATAGTGCGGTAGATGTCCTCGCGTGACAGGACCATGGGCGTCTGGCTGGCCAGCAGGTAGAGCACGGCGAACTCCTTCGAAGTAAGACCGAGCTCTTCGCCGCCGGCGAAAGCCTCCTTGCGGTCGAGATCGATCGTCAGCGGTCCCGTCTCGACAATACCACCCGTGATGCCAACCGGCGCTTCGAACTTAAGGCTGCTGCGCCTTAATTGCGCTTCCACCCGGGCCGCCAGCTCGTTCATGCCGAACGGCTTGGTCAGGTAGTCGTCGGCGCCGATGGAGAGCCCCTGCACTTTATCGAACTCGCTGGTACGGGCGCTGATAATGATGATCGGCAGCCCGAAGCCCTCCTGTCGCGCCTGTTCACATAGCTTCCAGCCATCCATGCCAGGAAGCATCAGGTCGAGGATCATCAGATCGGGGTTCTCGCGCCTGAGCAGCCTCAGGCCCTCGAGTCCATCAACCGCAGCCATACAGGTATATCCCAGCCGCCTGAGTTTGAAGACGACAGCCTCGGAGATATTTTCGTCATCCTCGACAACGAGGATACGATAAGATGTGCCCGCTTTGGCAGCCATGCACCGATTCTAACAAAGATGGAAAGAACCGGCTTGGCGAGACGGTTTTTAGCTACCACACGGCTTGACAATAAACCTCCGCGGGACTAGTTTAGATATGCAAAGCTGTATCCTCGTTAGGTGAGGCTCCAGCGCGGACACAGGCCGTTGCCCGGAAAGGTCCAAAGACCCCAACGGGTAGAACAGGCATTACCGGCATAAGGTTCTGCCCGAAACGGCTGAGAGCAATGGACGGCGTGGGTAGTTGCATCCCACGTTTCCAAGGCACTCTACGATGCGCTGTGCCAAAGCTTGTACGAGTTGGGGAAGGCCTTTGTGGGCGCGATTCCGTGCGCCTGCCTGTTTGCGTGGGCGGAAGTGTTCGCCAGCGCGAATCCAAGCCTCCCCGATGGGAGGTTTTTTAGCCTCCTCCTGCGGGAGGTTTTTTATTTGGATCTGAAGGGCAGGTGAGCATCATGTTTTTCCTCAGCAAACTTTTAGGGCAGCAGGTCAAGGATTCCCGGTCCCAGACCGTGGGCGTGCTCGACGATATCGTCGTCACCATCAAGCGCAAATACCCCTCGGCAACCAAGCTGGTAGTAAAAAGCGGACGCCAGAAGATGCTGTTGCCCTGGCAGCTGGTCCGCAACTTCGAGGAGTCCCAGACGATGCTGCGCCTGCCGGCGGCCGAGCTTAAGGCCGTGGAACCGGAAGACGGGGAGATCTTCCTGGCCGGCGACATCCTCGACAAGCAGATCGTCGATACCGAGGGCCACAAGCTCATCCGTGTCAACGACCTCCAGCTGGCCCGTGCCAACGGCAGCCTGCGGGTGGTCGGCGTGGATATTTCCGGTGGCGCCATCATGCGGCGGCTGGGATTTTCGCGTCTGGCCGAGCGGCTGTCACGCCGGGTGGAGCCCCACCTGCTGGACTGGAAGACGGTGGAGCCGGTCGCGGCCGGCGAGAGCAGCGGCATGAAGCTGCAGGTGACCCACGACAAGCTGGCGCTCCTGCACCCCGCCGACATCGCCGACATCGCCAACGAACTTTCTCCCGAGGAGCGGGTCGCCGTGGTCGAGTCCCTCGAGGCCGAGATCGCCGCCGACACCGTCGAGGAGATGCACCCCAATTTCCAGGCCACCCTGCTCAACGACATGAACGAGCGGAAGGCCGCCACCATCCTTTCCAACATGGACCCGGACGACGCCGCTGACCTGCTGGCGGACCTGCCCGAGGAGAAGGCGGCGGCACTGCTGGGCAATATGCGCAAGAAAGAGGCGCGCGACGTGCGCCAGCTGCTGAGCTACGAGGAGGACACCGCCGGCGGCATCATGACCACCGAGTTCGTGGCCGTGCCGCCGGGCATGACCGCCGGCCAGGCCATCGGCCGCCTTCGCGAGCTGGAGCCCGACGCCGAGACCATTTATTACATGTATGTCGTCGACGACGACGGGCACCTCGCCGGGGTTATTTCCCTGCGCGACCTGCTGCTGGCGCGGCGCGATCAGAAGGTCGAGGAGTTTATGGAGCACCACCTGATCAGCATCCGCGACGACACCAAGCTCGAGGAAGTGGCCCAGGTCGTGGCCAAGTACAACCTTTTGGCAGTGCCGGTTATCGATAAGGAGAATGTCCTGCGCGGCATCGTAACTGTTGACGACGCCATCGACATCATCCTGCCCCTCACCTGGAAGAAACGGCTGCCGAAGATCTTCGGCTAGCCTGGAGTCCTGTCCATGCGCCGCCGCCTGAAGGCACTCCCGCACATCGGCCGTTCCCGGCTGTCCCGGCTGCCCAGCCCCCGGTTGCCCCGGATGCCACGCATCGGCCGCACACGCCTGCTGCTCTTCCTGGCCATGATGGGTCCGGGCCTGATCACCGCCAACGCCGATAACGATGCCGGCGGCATCGCGACCTACTCCATGGCCGGCGGCCGTTTCGGCTACGGCATGCTCTGGATGTTACTGCTGATTACCCTCAGCCTGGCGGTTACCCAGGAGATGGGCGCCCGCATGGGAGTGGTGACCGGCCAGGGGCTGGCGGCGCTGATCCGCGAACGCTTCCGCCTGAAGCTGACCCTTTTCGCCATGGCCGCCATGCTGATAGCGAACCTGGGCACGACCATCTCCGAGTTCTCCGGCATCGCCTCCAGCTTCCAGCTCTTCGGCGCCTCGAAGTATTACACAGTGCCATTCGTGGCGGTCTTCATCTGGCTGCTGGTGGTACGCGGTTCCTACAAGATCGCCGAGCGGGTCTTCCTGGTCTTCTCCAGTTTCTACCTGACCTATGTGGTTTCGGGATTCATGGCTCACCCGGACTGGGGCGAAGCGCTGCACCGCACCGTGGTGCCATCCTTCCAGATGAACGCCAGCTACATCCTGCTGTTCATCGCCGTCATCGGCACGACGATCACGCCCTGGGGCCAGTTCTTCATCCAGGCCTACGTGGTGGACAAGGGCATTTCCATCAAGCATTTCCGCTACACCAAGGCCGAGGTGATCATGGGAGCGGTCGTCACCGATGTGGTGGCGCTGTTCATCATCGTCGCCTGCGCCGCGACCATTTATAAAACCGGCGGCAATATCGAGACCGCTTCCGACGCGGCCCAGGCCCTGGCGCCGCTGGCGGGGGAATGGGCCTCGAAGCTTTTCGCCTTCGGGCTGCTGAACGCCTCGGTGCTGGCGGCGGGCATCCTGCCACTGGCCACCGCCTACGCCATCTGCGAGGCCTTCGGCTTTGAATCCGGGGTGAACCGCTCCTTTAAGGAGGCGCCGATCTTCCACGGCATTTTCACCGCTTCCATAGTCATCGGGGCGGCGGTGGCGCTGATCCCCAACCTGCCGCTCTTGACCATCATGGTGCTGGCACAGGACGTCAACGGAATTCTGCTGCCTCTGATCCTGATTTTTGTGATGGTGATCGTCAACGACAAGGGGATCATGGGGAAGTATGCCAATAGCCGGCGCCATAATGTCGTCGCCGGACTGACTACGGCGGCCCTGATCGTGCTGAGCCTGCTGCTGGTGGTGACCAGTTTCTTCAGCTAGGAGACCCGCAGGCTGCCCCTATGGATTCTGCAGCAACTGCTCCGAGTTATCTTCGATCTGTTTCTGTTCTTGCTCGGTCTGGTTGGCCGCATCTTTGGCTCGCTGGATCGGTTGCTGATAATCAGGCAGCAGGCTATTCGGGGAATCGCCGGTGGTGGTACCATCGCCGGAACCGCATCCAATCGCGAAAAAAGTCAACGACAGCGTCAGCAGAACAATGAAGACAGCTAGTCGGGCGCGCTTCAGATCATTTTTTGTGTAACCAGTCATACTAGTCATTACGGCTGTGGCGAAAATAAGTTGAGGAAGACGCCCATATCCCGGCTTCATGGCCCATCCGGAACGGAACTAGTGCTGCACAGCACTACTATGGGCGCCGGCCGGAATCATTCGGCTGGAATCATTTATTTGTCTATTTTGCACCTTTTCAGCTTAAACCACGTCTAAGATTGAAAGACCAGGTAATGCAGCCCCCGGGCAGCTATCAAATTTTCAGGAGTGTGCCATGACAACGCAGGAACGAGAACAGCGGATAGAAAAACTGAAAGAGGAATTAAGCGAGCTGAGAAAGGTCCGCTCAAACCACGGAGCCCACACCATAGATTTTCAGATGCTGGAGATCGAGGACGAGATTGTGGAGCTGCGAAGCGCGGCGGTCGAATAAAACAGCCCGTGGCAGGCTGTCTACGCGGTGCTGCGGGTGAATAAAAAATTAATCAGGCACATGCGAACAAGGGGCGCGAGGGTTGCGTCCCTTTTTTATATTTCATGCTTCAACCGCGGGATAAATTGCACCACGATGAAGGAAACGGCAATGAACGTGATGGCGAAAAAGAAGACGTCGCGAAAGGAAAGCGCGAGCGCCTGATTCACCAGGGGGTTGCCGCCGGCCACAAGCCCGCCATCTGAAGAGGCTGAAGATGAGCCGCCCGCCATGCTTTCCACAGGAACACCCGCGGATACCATGCGGCTGGTGATACGCGAGGCAAGCAAGGAGCCGAAGATGGCGATGGCGAACGAGCCGCCGATAAACCGGCTCATATTCGGCAGGGAAGAGGCGATGCCGCGCTTGTCCGCGGGCGCATCGTGCACCGCCGCCGTGGTGAGCGGCGCCATCGTCAATCCCAGGCCGATGCCCATGACGACGATCACCGTGGCTATCTTGATGTTGGAGACATCCGCGGATAGCTGCATCGCCAGAAGAAAGAAACCCGCCGCGGCGATGACCAGCCCCGCCGAGGCCGTTATCCGTGGCCCGATCTTTGCCGTCAGCCTGCCGCCGATCGGCGCTACCAGCACGAACATCAGCGCCAGCGGCGCGATTTCAAAACCGGTGGCCGACGAACTGTCACCCAGCACCGTCTGGAAGAAGTAAGGCAACAGTATCAGCGAGCCGAACATGGCCCCCGATGAAAAGAAGGCGGCGATATTGGCCGTCGCCAGCGATCTAATTCTCAGCAGGGTCAGGTCCAGCATCGGCCGTGCGACCCGATTTTCCCACCAGACAAAACTGGTCAGCAGCGCTGCCATCAGGGCAAAACAGGCCAGCGTGCGCCCATCGCTCCAGCCCCAGTTATCTCCCTCGTTCAGCCCCATCAGGCCGCTGAAAAGCCCGATGGAGAGCAGCGCGCCGCCGAGGATGTCAAAGCCGGTCCGTTCCTGTTTTTCTGATTCCCGGAGCACAAAGAGCGCCGCCGGCACGATAACGGCGCAAAGCGGAATATAAATAAAGAAGACGCTGCGCCAGCCGAACGCCTCCACCAGCAGACCTCCTCCGGTGAGGCCGATAACCGGCGCCGCCCCCATGACCCCGCCCATGACACCGAGCGCCTGAGCCCGGTCCCGTGGCGGAAACGCCTGGAAAACAAAGGCCAGGGCCATCGGTGACAGGGCACTCGCTCCGACCGCCTGCAGTGCGCGCCCGACGATCAAACTATAGGGATTCCAGGCGACGGTGCAGAGGATCGAAGTAGCCGAGAAAATCAGCAGGCCGGTGATGAAAATCTTCTTGTGGCCGTAAAGATCGCCGGCCCGTCCCCAGACCGGCATCAGCGTCGCCTGGGTGATCATGAAGATTGTGACCACCCAGGTCATGGTGGTGATGCTGGAGCCGAACTCGGTGGTGATGGTTGGTAGGGCGATATTGACGATTGACGAACTCAGGATCGCCATCATCAGGCCACCGGCCACGGTAACCAGCACCAGCCAGCGATAAAGGGGATGGGCCTGCAGCCGCGAGCGTGGCCCTGACGCCGACTCCGCCCGCTGCGCCGGGCTGCTCACGATTGCCGACCTTTTCTCAAGATTGACGGCTGAAAGTGGAGATAGCGATCATCAACATGCCCGCGCAGATCAGCGCCAGCAGACCGATGTCCGTCGTGAAGGCGTAACGGCTCGGCACACCGCTGAGCATGATAGCCCGGAGCGCGTCGACGCCATAAGTCAGCGGATCGATCTTGGCCAGCGTATCCATCCAGACGGGCGCGTTGGATAGCGGAAACATGGCGCCCGAAAGGAAGAACATGGGCATCATGATGAAGTTCATGATCATCTGGAAGCCCTGCATGCTCTTGAGCCGTGATGCCACCAGCACTCCCAGGCCGGTCATCGAAAAAGCTACCAGAAATAGTGTAGGTATCAACTCGGCGATGATCAGCGGCGACAGTGATACGCCGGCGAACGGCGCCAGAACCAACATCAGGCAGCCCTGAAACGAGGCGATGGTGGCGCCGCTGACAACCTTGCCCAGGGCGATGCTCCAGCTCGGCACCGGCGCCACCAGCATCTCCTTGAGGAAGCCGAACTCCCGGTCCCAGACGATGGACACTGAGGCGAAGACACCGGCGAACAGTACCGTCATCCCCAGGATTCCGGGGAACATGAAAGTCTTGTAGTCGATTGACGCGCCGGCGGCGGACAGGTTGCCGCCGATGGAAGAACCGAGCCCCTGCCCGAGGATGAAGACGAAGATGATCGGCGTGGCCAGTGAACCGAGGATGCGGGCGCGGTCGCGGAAATGACGCTTGAGGTCACGCAGCCAGATGATGTATACCGCCCGGAACCTTTTCAATGTCCCGCACCCCCCTGAGACCGGCGCCGGCGCACGCGCGCTTTCATCGCGTCCATCTTGTCGACCGATTCCTCACGAATCTGCCGTCCGGTCAAATTGAGGAAGACATCGTCGAGGGTGGGCTCACGCACGGCGACCGAGAGTATCTCGGTGGTCAAACCCTTCAGTATCTGTGGCAGCAGCGTGCGGCCATTCGGCACCTCTACGTAGATGCGGTCGCCAGCCGGGCCCGAAGTATCGGCCAGCTCCGGTTTCACCAGGGCTTCCAGGTCGAATTTCTCCTTGAGCTCCGCCAGGGTCGTAACGGCGTCCGTAGACCGCAGGGTAATGATGTCGCCACCGACGCCGTGTTTCAAAGTGCCGGGCGTATCAAGCGCCACGATCTTGCCTGTATCGATGATGGCAATGCGATCGCAGTTCTCCGCTTCTTCCATGTAATGGGTTGTCAGGAATACCGTGATGTCATACTCGGCTCGGAGTTCGTGGACGTGCTCCCAGATAGCACTGCGTGTCTGGGGGTCGAGCCCCAGGGTCGGCTCGTCCAGAAACAGCACGTGCGGGTAGTGCATGAGGCCGCGGGCGATCTCCAGCCGGCGCTTCATGCCGCCCGAGTAGGCCTCCACCCGGTCGCCGGCGCGGTCGGTCAGCCCCACCATTTCCAGCACCCTTCTGGCCCGCTGCTCCCGTTCAGCCGGCGGCACGTTGTAAAGCATGGCGTGGAACTGCAGGTTCTCGCGCGCCGTCAGCTGGTCATCGAGAGTCGGATCCTGGAAGACGATGCCGATGGACTGCCGCACGGCGTCCTGCTGCGAGGCCACATCGAATCCATTGAGGGTAGCTCTGCCGGAGGTTGGCTTGAGCAGCGTACAGAGCATGTTGATGGTAGTGGTCTTGCCGGCGCCGTTGGGGCCGAGGAAGCCGAAGATCTCCTTGCGGCCGACGGTGAAACTCACATCATCCACCGCGATGAAGCCATTGAACTTCCGGGTCAGATGCTCGACCTCGATAACCGGGCCATCGCTCACGGGAGGCCGGCCGGCCGCAGCAGCCGCCTGGGCCGCTCCGGCCGCGCCTGCTTTCTCCGGCGCGCTCACTTCTCTTCCTTGCGGGCGATCTCTTCCATCTTGGTTAGCTTGGCCATCGCCCGCGAGACAAACTTTGTGACCTGCTCCGCTTTCATTACATTGAGCGAGCTTCCGTGCATGCCGGAAAAAATTAGCAGCTTATCACCCGGCTTGATGTCCAGCTCCTGTCGGGCGTCGGCGGGGATAACGACCTGCCCCCGCTCACCCACTGTGGCCGAGCCCCAGAACTGCGGGTCCGGCAAGGCTTTCTTGGTCATCTGATTCTATCCTTGTTTTGTGTAATAAGTATGAAATATCATATTAATGGATTCGGACTAATAATTCAACACTGTAATTGTCGCTACTTAATTCCCGGAAACAGGAAATTTAAATAGTAGAAGCTGGTTGCTGGAATCAGTGGAGGCAGATATACGAACGGG
>JAENWV010000071.1 GCA_016650015.1 Thermoleophilia bacterium
GCTATCCCGACGCCGAGGCGCGACAGCTGCGTGCTGCCCTGGCCGAGCGCTACGCGGTCGACCCAGGGCAGGTCATCCTCGGCAACGGGTCCTGCGAGCTGATGATCTGGCTGAGCCTGATCTTTCTCGAGCCGGGGACCGAGGCGGTTTTTTCCGACCCGACATTCCTGGTTTACGAGGAGGTGACCCTGGCGCGGGGCGCCCGGGCGGTTAAGGTTCCCCTGAAGGATTTCGCCAACGATCTCGAAGCTCTCGCGGCGGCGGTCAACGAGCGCACGCGGTTGGTCTTCCTCACCAATCCGCACAACCCCACCGGTTCATACCTGCCGGCGGCTGACATCGCCGCCTTCGCGGTGCGGCTGCCCGAAAGCTGCGCGCTGGTACTCGATGAAGCCTATAACGAGTACGTCGAGGAGCCCGATTCACAAGGCGGCCTGGAGCTCTTCCGGGTCAACGCCAACGTTATCGTCACCCGCACCTTTTCCAAGATTTATGGTCTCTGCGGGCTCAGGGTGGGTTATGGGCTCTGCGCGCCGGCGGTGAAGGAGGCGGTGGACAAGGTGCGCCAGCCGTTTAACATAAACACGCTGGCCCAGGCCGCGGCGCTGAAGGCGCTGAGCCTCGAGAACCGGCTGGAGGAGCGCCGGTCACTCAACCTCGAAGGCCGCCGCCAGCTGTATGAAGGGTTTTCCGGTCTCGGCATCGGTTACATACCGACGCAGAGCAATTTCATGCTGGTGGAGATCGATCAACTCGTGGCTGCAGCGGCAGACGTGCCGGAAGAGCTGTTGCACCGCGGTGTCATCGTGCGGGACGGAGCTGCGCTGGGATGCCCAGGGTATATGCGGGTGAGCATCGGCACAGCCTCGGAGAATGAATTCTTACTGACGAAGCTGGCTGAGCTGAAATAAGTCTACAAGCTGAAATAAGCTTGAAAGCTGAAATAAACCCTCAGACAGTGTGGCTGGAATCGTCGCTCTTGTCTTTAGCCTTGCCGGCGTCATCCTTGTTGTCGTCTATGCCTTCCAGGCCACCCTTGAATTCCTTGATCCCTTTACCGAGGCTGCGGCCGAGATCAGGCAGACGCTTGGGGCCGAATATGAGCATTGCGACAACGAGAATGAAAATCATATGCGTGGGTGCGAGAAGTTCGCCGAACATGCTGATCCTTTCTTAAATGAATATGCGTGGTTCATATATATAACAAAAGGATCTGAAAGTTAAATCGGGGCTACAGGGATAACAGAATGATTTAATTTTAAATCGGGGTTACAGGGATAACAAAGGGATCTGAAAGTTAAATCGTCCCGGGTAATTCGGAACGGCTCACCCAGCGGCATGCAGTTCGCCGCTTCCGGTCATTCCGGCATGGGAATCTTTTGGCTCGAGCTGTTCCTAATGGGATGAGCTCTCATTGTGAGAGCTCTCTTCGTTGTGAGAGTTGCCGTCTTCCCGCTCTGGACTGGATTGGCTTCCGCCATCATGGCTGCTTCCACCATCATGTCCGCCGGAATCCGGTGTGCCATCGCCACCCGACTCGCTGCCAGCATGGGCGGCATCCTCAACCGGAGCACCAGTGCCGTCAGTACTTTCGATCGGCTCGACGGCCGCCGGTTGGGCGGAGCCGGAGTTGGCGCCGGTTTCATCCTGCGTTACTGGCTGTGGTCCGGCCTCGCCTGCTACGGAAGCAGCCGATATCTTCCTGAGCATTTCTTCATGGCGCAGGCGGGTCGACTGGATCAGGGCATCTATTTCAGCAGTGTCTTCGCCGTCAGCCGCGGCGGACCGGGCGTGGGCTGTGGCGTCGCTGATGCTTTTGTCATAACAGGCCAGCAGATCAGATACGTATTCCTGCCGGTTATTATCCAGCATCTTCTGGAGCTCATCGAGACGTGCGTTCGCGTGGCTGTTTTCGGCCCGGGCCTGGTCAAGGTTCTGCATGGCGAGTGTAGTGTGGGCCAATTCAAGCCGCTGCTTCAAAGGATAAAGACGGCTGTCGGGTCCGGCTTCGCTGGAAGCTACCGCCGTGCCGGCGAACAGCAGCACGAACAGTCCTGCTGCCAGGACCAGCGGGCGCAGCAAGGCCAGACTGGAACGCCGCTGCATCGACAGGCTGCGGGCCTGTGCCACGAGTTTCCCCCGTGTTTTCTCCCGCGCCGCTGTCGGAACCTCGGCCTGCAGCGCCTCACGCCCTGACAGGGCCAGCTGCAAAAGCGGCCGCAGTTCTGCGGCCAGTTCCTGGTTGGCGGCGCAACACTCTTCCAGGCCGGCTTTTCCATCAAGCAGGCGGCCCAGCTCTCCGTCCAAAGCCGCCTGGAGCCGGCTACCTGAACCCTGTCCGTTTTTTTCCAACTCTTCGTTCATATCGATTCCTGAAAGTGTTACCACTTCTTCATCCGCTTCCTCAGGGCCAGCATCGCCCGGTGCATCAGCGCCTTGACTGACCCCTCACTCTTGCCCAGCACTTCACCGATCTGGCGGTTGCTGAAGTTCATCATCAGCTTGAGCAGCACAACCTGCTGCTGTTCCTCGGTAAGCTCCGTGATCGCCAGCCTGAGCTCCCGATCATCCCAGGCCTTGTTGGCCAGGTCTTCTACCAGCGCTTCCGATGGTTGCTCCATGACATCTTCCGTCAGGGCGGTCTCTCGGGCACTCCGTCCCAGCCGCCGGAAGTGGTCCAGAACATCGTTGCGCGCGATGCGAAACAGCCAGGCGACGAAACCGGCGCCACGCCAGCTGAACCCGTCGATCTTCTCCAGCACGTAGAGAAAGACCTCGGCGGTGATGTCCTCGGCGTCCGCCCTGGAGCCGGTCTGGCGCAGCACATAGGAGTAAACCGGGTCATAAAACCGGTCATACAACTGGCCGAATGCATCGGCGTCGCCCTTCTGAATGCGCTTGATCAACCGCGACAGCTCGCGCTTCTCGGTCAACTCATGACTCCTGTTTATCCAGCGTGGAATGGGGCAATTTGGATACGGCGCAATCTCCGCCCGGGGGGAGGGGCGGATTGCGTATCCCGGGTCTGACATTTTTCGGGGATCTCGACTCTAGTTAAATCCTTACAGGTTGCGTCGGTCGAAATCAACCAAAAGAGAGAAGAATTAATTTTTTTCTTTTAGCCGTAACCTTCCCGCGACCTAACCGCTATACCCTAGAAGGCGGACCCGTGCAAGCGAAGAAAGCGAGGAATCCAGCATGGTGTTCAAAATGAAGCTGTTAATAATAGCGGCACTATTGCTGTTGGGTGTGACCGGCGTGGCTTTTGCCTCTGGCCAGGTTCCGGACGCAGTCAGCGGCGGTATCGCCACTCTCACGGGTTCGGGTGTGGGCGGAACGAGTGCCGCATCCAGCGCGTATGAGATGACAACGCCGCGGACGACGAGTACGGAAGCGACGACAACGCGGCCTCTGTATGAGTACGGAGACGATGACGCGACCGAGCAGGAAGACCACGGCCAGGCCAGGGATGATGACGAAGACGAGGCCGGGGAAGCGGGCGAGCATCATCAGGGCAACATGGGCAGGGGCGCCGAGCATGCCAACGAACATGCGAACGTGCCGGCAACTACTCCTGTGTCCGGCGGTAACGCTCCGGCGCATGAAGCGGATGACGAAGACGACTATTCTGCACAAGGCGGCATGGGCGGATATTCAGGCTCTGATTCAAGCACGTCGGGAACAGCCGGCAGCCATGCATCTTCCACAAAATCACACGGTAGGGATTGATGCCGGATGAAGCGCGGGCTTAATCAGCCCGTTCTGGCATCCTGAGCCACCCGGCAGCGGCAGCTGGGGAGTTGTATGCCGGGTGGCTGAGTTTGGCCCGGGCCGTGGCAAGCGGTCCGGGTTTTTTCTTATCGCCTTGTTGAAACAGACCGGGCTTTAAGCTTTCAGCCGTTGAAATAGCCAGGGCCTTGACCGTTTCGCCTCTCGAAACCGGCCAGGTTGGAAGCAGAAAAAAATTTTCCGGAAAACAGGTTTAGCAGGTTTAGGAATTCTTTCGCCGGGTATATATAGGTAGCATCTTCCAGAGTTAGATCGCGAGATCAAAGACGAGGAAGATGAAGAGAGCCCCAAGAAGTCGGAAGACAAAGGGACTGACCAAAAAAGTGGCGGGGAAGGAAGAGACGCCAGGAAAAGCAGAGTAGCAAACTCTGCGAGGTCAGGAAAAAAGTCTGAAGGTTTTTTGGGGCTTTTGCTATGCCCTGATAACCGGCGGCCGGGCTCGCCGGATTCCCCCGTTAAAACTCCCGTTTTTCCTTATGGCAGCGTAGTGTTAGAATTACAGGCTGTTGGCGCCGCGGCTGACTGGTTTGCCCGTAGGCGCCGGACTTTTATAGTTTGACCAATTATTGACCAATATGGCGCTGCGCCGGCCAACATTTCACTGGTGGAGGTAAAGCCGCGATGATGATAATCATGAAACCCGATGCTACCGACGAGCAGATCCAGCATGTTATCGACCGGCTCGCCGCCGTCGGCGCAAAATCCCACATCTCCCGCGGTGAGTTCGTCACCATCATCGGCGCCATCGGCGATCGCGAGGAGATCGCGCAGTTGCCGCTGGACGCGATGCCCGGCGTCGACAAGGTCATGCCTATTCTCAAGCCCTACAAGCTGGCCAGCCGCCAGGCTCATCCGGACGATACAGTCGTACAGGTGCGCGATCGCGCCCTGGGCGGCAACATGTTCGCGTTGATTGCCGGCCCCTGCTCGGTCGAGAGTGAGGACCAGTACCTGCAGGCGGCGCGGCAGGCCAAGGAGGCCGGCGCTTCCATGCTCCGCGGTGGCGCCTTCAAGCCGCGCACTTCTCCCTACAGCTTCCAGGGCCTGGGCGAGGACGGCCTGAAGATCATGGCTGCGGCCCGGGAGGAGACCGGACTTCCCCTGGTCACCGAGCTGATGGATCCGCGTGACGTGGAAGTAGTGCTCAAGTACGCCGACGTCATCCAGATCGGTACCCGTAACATGCAGAATTTCCAGTTGCTCTCCGAGGTGGGGAAGGTGGAGCGCCCGGTGCTGATCAAGCGGGGCATGAGCGCCACCATCGAGGAGCTGCTGATGGCGGCCGAGTATGTCCTCAAGGAGGGAAACTCCGACGTCATCCTTTGCGAGCGGGGCATCCGGACATTCGAGACCGCAACCCGGTTCACCCTGGATATTTCCGCCATTCCGGTCATCAAGAAGCAGAGCCATCTGCCGGTCATCGTCGATCCCAGCCATTCGGCCGGCAAGCGTGAACTGGTGCTGCCGCTTTCACTGGCTGCGGTGGCGGTGGGCGCCGACGGTCTGATCGTCGAAACCCATCCCGATCCGGAAGCGGCTCTCTGCGACGGTTCCCAGTCGCTGCCGGCTGATGAATTCCAGGCTTATACCGCCGAGGTTCGCCGTTACGTGGAGCTGGCGGGTAAGCAGATCTCCTAGAGCGGCGCCGCCGCGGGGACGGCCATGCCAGATTTCTCCAACACTTCCATCGCCATAATCGGTGTCGGACTGATGGGCGGCTCGCTGGGCCTGGCCGCCCAGGAGCGTCTGGGCGTCCGGCGCGTCAGCGGTTTCAGCCGCACAGAGCGCAGTCTGCGGCAGGCGCTGGAGATGGGCGCCATCACCGAAAAGGCCGGCAGTATCGAGGAAGCGGTCTCAGGAGCGGATATCGTCTTCCTGGCGACTCCGGTGCGCTCGTTGCTGGCGAGGGCGCGGCAGGCGCTGGCTGCCTCTGGCCCGGCCTGCATCGTCACCGACATGGGCAGCACCAAATCGAGTCTGATGGCGGCGCTGAGCCCGGCCGAGGAAAAGCGCTTCATCGGCGGCCACCCGGTTTGCGGCGCCGAGACCGCCGGAGTGGTGAACGCCCGCGAGGAACTTTTTGACAACGCCACCTGGTTTCTGACCTCCGGCCAGGGGATTGATCCTTCCAACTACGAGCGCCTGCACGGCTTCATCGCCGGAGTCGGCGCCGTGCCTACCGCTATCGACCCGGACGCCCATGACCGTATTATGGCGCTGGTCAGCCATCTGCCGCATGTGCTGTCGAACTCCACCATGAACCAGGTGGGGGGCGTGAACCTTGATGGCCGCGAGGCGCTGCTCTCCGCGGGCCCCAGCTTTCGCGACCTGACCCGGACGGCTGGCAGCAACCCCCAGGTCTGGACCGACATCTTCATGGAGAACAGCCGCTGGCTGGCCGAGGCGCTACGCGACCATCGGGACAACATCGATCGCATCCTGGAGGCGGTCGAGAGTGGAAATGAAGCTTTTTTATCCGGTATGATCACTGAAGCGGCAGCCAATCGCAACCGCATGCTGGAAGCCGAGCATCTGGCTCCCAGCGAGCTTTTCGTGGTCAAGGTGCCGGTCTTCGACCAGCCGGGCGTGCTCAGCCAGGTCACCGTGGCTTTGGGCAACGCCGGTATCAACATCGAGGATCTAGCTTTCCACCGCATCAGCATCGAACAGGGTGGCGTGCTGTCGCTGGTAGTTTCTGGTAGCGATACCGGCGATCGCGCCGTGGAGCTGCTGCGGGGACTCAACTACGATGCGGTGGCGGTGCCTTTCACCAACGCCGAGGCGGGTTAGGAGCCGGTCTTGGCGGTGGCGCCGGGAAGTTCCATTAGGTTCATGCCATCCGGTGGCCTGCGGGGGACCCTGCAGGTGCCGGCAGACAAATCGGTTTCCCATCGCGCCGCCATCATCGCCGCCATTTCCGATTCCCCGGTCAGGATCAATAATTTTTTAAGGGCCGCGGACACCAGTTCGACGCTACGGGCGATAGCCGCCTGCGGGGTTGAGATTGAGAACCTGGACGATGGCACACCGATCGTTCATGGCGCCGGCCTGCGTGGCCTCAGACCGCCTTCCGGTACGATCGATATCGGCAACTCCGGCACTTCCATCCGCCTGCTCCCCGGGGTTTTTGCCGGGCAAGACGGCTCTTTCACATTGGACGGGGATGAAAGTATCCGCCTCCGGCCCATGGACCGTATAGTTGTGCCTCTGCGGCAGATGGGTGTCCGGATCCAGGCCCAGGAAGATCGCTTTGCGCCGGTCACGGTGGCGGGCGGCCGGCCGCACGGCATCCGTTACGAGATGCCTGTGGCCAGCGCACAGGTCAAGTCGGCGCTGCTACTGGCGGGACTCTATGCCGACGGTCCCACCGAGGTCGTCGAGCCCGCGGTCTGCCGTGACCATACCGAGATCATGCTGGCCGCCGCCGGAGCGTGGGTGGAAAAAGAAGGCCTGCTAACCCGGATCCATCCGGCCGAGCGGCTTCACCTGGAGGAAATAGATGTCATGGCTGATATCTCTTCGGCCGCCTTCTGGCTGGTGGCGGCGACGATCATCCCCGGTTCCGAGCTGATGCTTGCCGGGGTCGGAGTAAACCCGACGCGCACCGGTCTGATCGATATCCTGCTGGAGATGGGCGCCGACATTACCCTGGAAAACGAGCGCCGGCAGAGCGGTGAACCGGTGGCGGATATCAGGGTACGCCACGCGAAGCTCCACGGCCTGGCGGTGGGCGGCGGCATCACCGGACGTGCCATCGACGAGTTGCCGTTGCTGGCCCTGGCCGGCGCCTACGCCGAAGGCGAAACCCTGGTCACGGGCGCCGCCGAACTGCGCCTGAAGGAATCAGATCGAATTACCGGCCTGGTGGATAACCTCGCCGGCGTCGGTATTCATATCCAGGGACGTGAGGACGGTTTCCTGGTACGCGGCGTCTAC
>JAENWV010000066.1 GCA_016650015.1 Thermoleophilia bacterium
CTGGCCAACCGGGCGCTGGCGCCGTTGGCCACGCGTGTGGCCCTGAGCTTTGCCATCCCGGGAAGGGAGGGCGGCAAGTATTTCCTGGCGGGCCGGCCACTGTCACGCGAACTTCTTGAGGCCACAGCCGAAGCCGGCCGGCGGAAATTCGGATTGAGGGATGACAGACCGGTTGTGCTGGTCACCGGCGGTTCCCTGGGCGCACGGTCGCTCAATCTCGCCTGCGTTGAGGCATTCGGCGTTCCCAGGCTGCCTTTCCAGCTGGTGCAGGTGAGTGGGCGGCGCGATTACGAGATGGTACGACAGGCGTTGAACGAGCGCGGCGCCGACCCGGAAAATTATCATTTGCTAGACTATACAGTTGATTTGCCGCTGGCAACGGCGGCCGCCGACCTTGTGGTGGGGCGCTCCGGCGCTTCCGTGCTCGAGGTGGCGGCCCTGGGAAAGCCGGCGCTGCTGGTCCCCTATCCCTATGCTACCGCAGACCACCAGCTGAAAAATGCCGAGTGGATGGCGGCCGCGGGCGCCGCCGAGGTAGTGCTCGACAGCGAACTGAGCGGGACGTTGCTGAAGCAGAAAGTGGAAGAGCTGCTCGGCAACCGCGAACGGCTGGCGGCCATGGCCGGGGTCAGCGCCGGTCTGGGCCGGCGGGATGGCGGCGGGATAATCGCGGACGAAATCTTTGCCATGGCCGGGCGTTGATCTGCCGAGCCAAGGGATAAGCCAGGTTTTATTCAATTACGAAACAAGCAAGGTGAGCTATCAATAAGCGAATACATTTCATCGGCATCGGCGGTGCAGGCATGAGCGGCATCGCCCAGGTCTTCCACACGCTCGGATATGTTGTCAGCGGCTCGGACCTCAAGCGCTCCCGTTATACCCGAATGCTTGATGAGAGCGGCGTAAATATCGCCATAGGACACAGCGCTGAAAATCTTGATCGGCCCGACGCGGTCGTCGTTTCCAGCGCTATTCCGGTACACAATCCCGAGCTGACGGCCGCCGTCGAGCGCGGGATACCAGTGTTCCAGCGCGCCCAGATGCTCGCCGAGCTGATGAGCATGAAGCGGGGCATCGCCGTGGCGGGTACCCACGGCAAGACCACCACCACCTCGATGATCGCTAATACCATGGAACTGCTGGTGCTCAAACCGTCATTCGTCGTCGGCGGCGAGCTCAACGACGTTGGCAGCAACGCCCGCGCCGGTGAGGGCGAGTGGCTGGTCGCCGAGGCCGACGAGAGCGACGGTTCCCTGCTGCACCTGCACCCGGAGATAGCCGTTATCACCAACGTGGAGCTCGACCACCATTCACACTATGTCTCGGTGGATGAAGTGATAGAGATTTTCAAGGAGTTCGTATCCGGATTGCCCGAGCATGGCGCCCTGGTTATCTGGGACACGCCGCTTCTGAGAGAGATCGCCAGGTCGACCCACGCCCGGGTAATCACCTACGGCGTCGAGGAAGGCGCCGACTACCGCGCCACGGATCTGGAATCAGACCGGCAGGGCACTTCTTTCCGGGTTCACTGGCCGGCGGGGAGTGATTCAGCCATGGGTGACGATGCTGCCTCCAGCGACGCGCGAGGTCCTGGTCCGGAAAACGACGCCGCCGCCTGCACCGTCTCGCTCATGGTTCGCGGGGTGCATAACGTGCTGAATTCACTGGCGGCCATCGCCGTGCTCGATCGTATCGGCGTGCAGCCTCCGGCTGCCGCGGCCGCGCTGGGTAAGTTCAGCGGCGCCGCCCGGCGCTTCCAGATCAAGGGTGAGGCAGCCGGCGTAACGGTCGTCGATGATTACGCGCATCATCCCACCGAGATCGAGGCGACCCTGGAGGCCGCCCGCTCCGGTGGCTGGACGCGGGTTATCGGAGCCTTCCAGCCGCACCTCTATTCCCGTACCCGTTACCTTCATGACGAATTCGGCAAGGCCCTTAACAGCTGTGATCTTGCTATCGTCACGGAGATCTACGGCGCCCGCGAGGAGCCGGAGCCAGGCATCAGCGGCAAGCTGGTGGTGGACTCGGCGCTGAAATGGTCACCATTCGCCAACGTGGCCTATATTCCCAAGCAGCGGGACATCGTGCCGCTGCTGCTGCGCGACCTCCGGCCGGGCGACCTGGTGCTGACCATCGGCGCCGGCGATATCTTCAAAGTCGGTGAAGAACTACTGGCAGCTCTGGAGAGGCAGGAAAGCCTTGTTTGACGCCAGGGTCCATGCTGAGCTCGAGCTGGCCGCCGGCCAGACGGGTATCGCTGAGGCCGACCTGGGGCGGCTCACCACTCTGGGCTGCGGCGGCCCCGCGGCCCTGCTGATCGAAACGGATTCAGCGAAGCGGCTGGCCGCGGTTCTGGCAGTCACCGCCGCGCGGGAGATCGACTGGTTCATCATCGGCCTGGGTTCCAACCTGCTCGTGGCAGACACCGGCTGGGACGGCCTGGTGATCAGACTTTCCGGAGAACTCAAGAGGTGCGAGGCGCTGCCGGGTGGCAAGCTGTCCGCTGGCGCCGGCGCCTCACTGCCCCGGGCAGCCGCGACCGCAGCCGATGCCGGACTGACCGGCCTCGAACCTCTTGCCGCTATTCCAGGCACCGTCGGCGGCGCCGTAGCAATGAACGCCGGCGCCTGGGGCACGAATATCGGCGACCTTGTCGAGCAGGTCGAGGTTTGCCTGCCCGGTGAGAGTCGCCTGCTCGAAGCAGATTCGTTGACTTTCTCATATCGAAATTGCCAACTGCCACCGGGTTGTGCAGTAAGCCGCACCGTGCTGGCCATGACTCCGGACGAGCCGGCGGCCATCCGCGCGGCCATGCAGGATTACCGGCGGCGCCGCGAGGAGTCGCAGCCCATTGGGGAACGTACCTGTGGCAGCGTCTTCAGGAACCCGCCTGGTGAAAAAAGCGCCGGCGAACTGTTGGCGCACGCCGGCTGTAAAGGCATGGTCCGTGGCGCCGCCGCGGTTTCCACGACTCACGCCAACTTTATAGTCAACAAGGTCGGCGCCAGCGCCAGCGACGTGATCGGATTGATGGACGAATGCCGCCGCCGGGTCTATGAGGAATCTGGAATCAGCCTGGAGCCCGAGGTCAGGCTGCTCGGGGAAATCGAACTGAAACCGGTGCAATAGTGTCCGACGGCCGTATTGGCACATATTTATGGAAAGCATCACTGGCGGTGATCCTTGTGGGTATAGGCGCCGGCGGTTTCTTCTGGCTCAGCCAGTCTCCGGTCCTGGCAGTGGACGATATTGTGGTCGAAGGCAACCACTACACTTCCACCGAGGAGATCATGGAGAAGGCCGGTCCGCTGCTTCGCGACCAGAGCCTGGTCCGGCCGCAGTTTGACACGGTCCGGGCTGCGCTCGGCGAGCTCCCCTTCATCGAAAATGTCGAATTTGAGCGCGATTTCCCGAATACGGTGATTGTCAGGATCCGCGAATACCGGCCCCTTGTGTGTCTGCAGGGAGCTGGAGGAAAGAATTTTGTCCTTTCCTCCGAGGGAAGGGTCCTGTCTGAACTGAATGGGGCCTGCCCGGTTCTGCCGGTTCTATCAACGAAGGAACCCTGCCTGGCCCAGGCTGGCAGGATGTCAGAATGCGAAGACGCTCTAGTTGGCGCCCGTTTTCTCGGGAACATCCCCGCCAGCTTCAATTATGAGTTTAGCGAGGTGTCCGTGGCGGACGGAGACATCAGGGCGAAGACAAATTCGGGTGTGGGCGTCCATTTCGGCTCGCTCGACGACTACGGCCTCAAGTTCGAAGTGCTCCGGCAGATGCTGGCCCGTTCTGTGGCCGCCGGAGTCCAGGTGACTATAGATGTTTCGGTTCCCGAGCGACCGGTGACCAAAGAAGAAACGCCGCCTGCCGCGGTCACGACCTCGACGGCGGCGATCGAAGAAACAGCGCCAGCGGCTACCGAACCGGTTCCGGAGGCAGGGCAGGATACTGGTCTGCCGGCAACAGGACAGACTGATACGGCAGCACCGGGGACCGGAGGACAAGATGCGGGAACTGGGAACACCGAACTGACGGATAACGGTACCCAGGGCGCCAATGGCGGCTTGCTGGTGACGGCGCCGGAATAGGAATGCCGGAGATGACGGACGACATCAAACCAGAAAAACAGAAAAAACGGCCACGCAAAAAGCGCAAGCCGGAAAAAATGTCGGGCGAGCAGGCCGCCGGACTCGCCGATGCTGTTTATCCGCCGGTGGTCGCCCTCGATGTGGGTACCACCAAGATCGCCTGCCTGATCTGCGAACTTGACGATAAAGGAAACCTGTGGCGCCTGGCTGGTCTCGGGCATGTTCCCGCCAAAGGCATGCACAAGGGAGTGGTCGTGGACCTGGAAGAAGCGGCCGCGTCCATACGCAGCTCTTTGCAGGAGGCCGAGGAGTCCGCCGGCTTCGAGGTGCGGGAAGCTTTTGTCGGTGTCGCCGGCGCGCACGTTGTTTCCCTGAATCGCCGGGTCTCGATCAGCAATCCCAACGAGGACGGACAGGTGACGACGGCCGAGCGCGAGGCGCTGCTGAAGAAGCTCAAGCAGGTGGATGTCTCGCGTGATCTGCAACTTATTCATGCGCTGCCACGAGATTACAATCTGGATGGCCAGGATGGCATCAGGCGTCCGGTGGGAATGTGGGCGAGGAAGATCGAGATGGAGGGACACCTGGTCTTCGGTGCCATCAATTCGATCCAGAACCTGGTCGCCGCCGTTCAGCAGGCCGGGCTCAGCACCGAGGATATTGTGCTGGAGCCTCTGGCCTCCAGCGAAGCCTGCCTGGACGAACAGGAGTTGCAGTCCGGAGTCATCCTTGTGGATATCGGCGGCGGGACCACTGACGTGGCGATGTTCGCCAATGGCCGCCTGGTACACACGGCCGTGTTGCCGGTGGGCGGCAACCATATCACCAGGGACATTTCCGTCGGCCTCAAGGTGCCGCTCGCGGCGGCGGAAGATATCAAGCTCAAGTACGGTCATGCCCAGAGCCACCTGGTCGAGGACATCGAGATGGCCAGGGTTTCCATCACGGTTCCTGGAGCAGCGGAGGAGCGAACCGTCACTTTCTCAAAAAAGTTTCTTTCCCGGGTGATCGAAGCGCGGGTCGCGGAGATATTTTCCCTGGTGATCAGGCAGGCGCGGGACAGCGGCTATCTCTCAAGTGTTGCTGCAGGGATGGTGGTCACGGGAGGCTCAAGCCAGCTTGAGGGTATCTGCGGACTGGCCGGCAACGTCACCAAACTGCCGGCGCGGCTGGGGGTTCCGACGGTCGTTTCGGGGGCTGTTGACATCCCTGGTAATCCTGTTTATGCTACGGCAGTAGGCTTGCTTTTGTATGGAAGCAGGCATATTTTTTCGAGGGGACCAAGTCAGCCGCCGGAACTCTCTATCACTACTGTAGGGTTGTGGAACGAGGTTCTGGCGAAGGTCAAGGGTTGGTTTGGACAATCTGGCAAGACCTAGACCTTGGAGGTTTTGACATAATGCTAGATCCCGGCAGCAGTTACCTGGCAGTAATACGGGTCGTGGGGGTAGGCGGCGGGGGCACCAACGCGGTAAACCGCATGGTTGATGCTGGTCTTAAAGGTGTTGAGTTCATAGCCGTCAACACGGACGCGCAGGCACTGCTCATGTGTGACGCCGATGTCAAGTTGCATATCGGCGGCAAGATCACGCAGGGGCTTGGCGCCGGCGCCAATCCGGAGGTGGGCAGGGAAGCCGCCGAGGAAAGCCGCGATGAGATCCGCGAGGCGATCAAGGGTTCCGACATGGTGTTCGTCACCGCCGGCAAGGGCGGCGGCACCGGCACCGGAGCCACTCCGGTGATTGCCGAGATCGCCAAGGAGCTGGGGGCGCTGACCGTTGGCGTCGTCACCCGGCCGTTCTCATTTGAAGGCATGCGCCGCAGCGACCAGGCCGAGGAAGGCATCCGGATGCTGCGCGAGAAGGTCGACACGGTTATCATCATCCCCAACGACCGGCTGCTCCAGGTCGTGGAAAAACGAACATCCATCATTGACGCTTTCAAGGTCGCCGATGATGTCCTCAGGCAGGGCGTTCAGGGCATCACCGACCTGATCACGGTGCCGGGTCTCATCAACCTGGATTTCGCCGACGTCAAGGCCATCATGAAGGATGCCGGCTCGGCGCTAATGGGCATCGGCGTGGCCAGCGGCGAGAACCGCGCTTCCGAGTCCGCCAAGGCGGCCATTTCATCGCCGCTGCTGGAGGCTTCGGTCGAGGGCGCGACAGGAATCCTGCTCAATATCACCGGCGGATCCGATCTCGGCCTGTTCGAAGTCAACGAGGCGGCGGAGGTCATCTCCAGCGCCGCCGACTCCAACTGCAACATGATCTTCGGCGCCGTCATCGACGAGAGCATCAAGGACGAGGTCAAGGTGACGGTTATCGCCACCGGCTTCGACCGGCAGGCGCAGGCCGGGCGCATCGCCCGCACGCGCGACACCACCATCATCACCAAGGGACCCAGCGAGGCGCCGAGACGGGACACTGAAGATGTGCCGGATTTCGACGTCGGCGAGGACGTACTTGATATCCCGACATTTCTGAGGGATAAGGACTAGACTGGTACTGAACCCCGGATAAAGGATCAGATAAAACAAGGGCAGGTCCAGGTGGCCTGCCTTTTTTATTCCAGGCGTGGACAGATTCAAACAATGGCTCGAAAATATGTGTTCGGTTAATAACAGTGAGGCGGATCCCGGGGGTGGCGGTTTTCACCGGGAAAAGCAGGGGCGGCTGACGCTGTGGCGATTCGATCAGGCGCCTTCGGGCATCAATGTATTCTTTACGACCAGGATGGGCGGAATCAGCGGGGCTCCGCATGATTCATTGAACCTGGGTTTTCAGGTCGGCGATTCGCCGGAAAGCGTGATGGAAAACCGGCGGCTTTTATCAGGGACTCTCGGGCTCGACCCGGCCAGGCTTACCTCCCCCCGTCAGCGGCATACGGCCGTGGTGGCAAATCTGGAGCAATCCAGCCAGGTCGGCGGCGGCTCGATCAGCGAAGAGTCACCATTCGATCCCTGCGACGGCGTGTTGACCGATCTATCCGCGGCGCCCATCCTGCTCCATTTTGCCGATTGTGTGCCGGTCGTATTGGCGGCGGCAAGCCCGGACGGGCCTGTGGTCGCAGTCCTGCACGCCGGCCGGCAGGGGCTCGTGCGGGGTATTTTGAAGAACGGCGCACAAATGATGATCGACCATTACCAGGTCGAAGCCGGCTCGATCTCGGCGGCCATCGGCCCGCACATCGGCTCCTGTTGCTACGAGGTTGGCGGGATGATCGCCGCTGAGTTTGCTGAACGCTTTGGAACTCAGGCGGTAAACGGCGCTTTTCTTGATCTGGCGCAGGCTTCAACCGCTGATCTGGTTGCCATGGGCCTGGAGAGCCGGAACATCCATCACCTGGAGATCTGTACTTCCTGTGACCCCGATTTTTACTCTTATCGCCGTGACGGAGTCACCGGCCGCCACGGCGCCATCGCCTGGATAGAATGATGAAGCGCGCCAGCCGAACTGCCGAAACCCTCGACCCGAACCTCATTCAGGAGAACTTCTCTCGAGTAAAGGATGAGGTTGCCGAAGCCTGCCGTCGCTGCGGCCGCGACACAGACGAGGTGGAGATTCTTGTGGCCAGCAAATATATCTCGACGGACGGCATGGAGAAGCTGGCCGCCGCCGGCATAACGCTGGTCGGTGAGAACCGCGCCCAGGATCTGGCAGCCAAGCATCTGGTCTACGGCGACCGCTTCACCTGGGACTTTATCGGCCACCTGCAAAGTAACAAGGTGCGCCAGGTGCTGCCGGTAGCGAGGCTGATCCACTCGCTGGATTCACTCTCCACAGCCGCGGAAATCGACCGCCGGGCAGCAGGGCCCACAGATGTGCTGCTGGAGGTCAACGTTGGCGGAGAAGCGGGAAAGTATGGTATCATTCCAACCGAAGTTGACCGCTTCCTGGAGGAGACATTACGTTACCCGAAGGTGAACTTCACCGGCCTCATGACCATGCC
>JAENWV010000043.1 GCA_016650015.1 Thermoleophilia bacterium
CATGTCATTCATCCGACGCGGGCGGTTAAGGCCGAGGCGGCTCCGAAGAAACGCCGCAAGCACCAGACAAACTATATCCTGGTGGCTATTCTGGCGGTAGTCATCATCGCGGTTCTTGCATACCTGGGATGGGGCAACTCCTCCAGCCAGTCACCGACTTTTGTGACCACCACCGAAACCGAGGCCTCCACGCAGACGACTGCCACGGCGCCGGCCGAGACCACACCGCGGCCGGCCGTAACTCCGACTCAGACCCAGCCGGCGACGCTGCAAAACATCATTTTTTCAGCCACGACTGATGACGTCTGGATTGAATTACACAAGACCAGCGCCGATGGCGAAATTGTCTGGCAGGATACGCTCCTTGCCGGTGAGAGCCAGACGCTGGAGCAAAAAGACTTCCCGGGGCAGACGATGCTCTGGCTCAAGCTGGGGAGAATTGAAGGTCTCAAGGTAAGCGTCAACGGTCAGCCCCAGAAGCTTGGCGAAAACGTCAGCGACATCTACGTGATCACCGCCAGCGGCATGACCAGGCAGGCATAAGGCTCGGCGCGCGCGGGAGATGAGCATGGCGCGGCTGCGCATTCCTGTCAACCTCGCCAACGGCCTGACTATCTTTCGCATCCTCCTGATCCCTGTTTTCATGGTTTTTTTGTTGGGCCTGGAAGTGATTCCGGCGGATGTCAGCGCCGCGGTGGCGGTGGCGGTTTTCGCCATAGCAGCCCTTACCGACACACTTGACGGCTACTTTGCCCGTTCGCGTAACGCGGTAACCATTCTCGGGCAATTTCTCGATCCTCTCGCCGACAAGCTGCTGATCTCCGCCGCTCTGATATCGCTGGTGTCACTGGGGCGTATTTCCGCCGGGCTCGCCATGGTAATCATCTCCCGTGAGTTCGCTGTGTCCGGCCTGAGACTGGTGGCTGCCGCCGATCGCGTGGTAATTCCAGCCAGTCCGCTGGGGAAAGTGAAAACTTTCAGCCAGATCGTTGCCGTGGTGGCGCTGATCCTGCCGCCGTTCGGCTATATTTTCTCCAGGCCTTTGAGCTGGTACCTGATATATATCGCGGCTCTGCTGACGATCGTTTCCGGAATTGATTATTTTGTGAAGGCGCGGGAATGGATAAAAGCTCCTGAGTAGATTACTGTCCGGACGACTGGTAACCAGTAACCAGAAATTTTATGCGCGCAGCCATTATCACAATAGGAACTGAACTTACTGATGGGCGCATCGTTGATACCAACACCGCGTTCGTGGCCCGCAAGCTGGAAGAGCGGGGGTTGCGCGTGGCGCTGGCGATGACGGTGCCCGATGATGACGCTGCGATCAGCAAGGGGCTGAACTATGCACTGGGGCGAGACGTTGCGCTGGTGGTTATAGCCGGGGGTTTGGGACCCACGCAGGACGACATTACGGCGCCGGCGGTCACCAGAGCGCTCGAGCTGGAACTGGAAATGAATCTCGAGGCCGCAGCCATGGTAGCGGACGCTGTTCACCTGGACGCCGGCAGTCTGGCGAAACACCAGGTCAAACAGGCGATCCTGCCCGGGGGAGCCCGTCCCATCACACCGGCTGGCACCGCGCCCGGTTTTGCTCTTTCCCATCATGGCGCTCACATAATAGTCCTGCCTGGTGTTCCCTGGGAGCTTCGTGCGATGTGGGAGGAAGCAATGGCCGCTCCCGAGTTGCTGAAAGTCAACAATGACGCCATTGCTCCGGCTCGTCGTCGTCTCTGCTTTTATGGAGCCGGAGAACCCGAGGTTTCCGCGGCCGTTGAATCGATCCTGGGAAAAGACCTGGCCGGGATCGAAGTCAGCATATGCGCCCGCTACAGGGAAGTGATTCTGGAAGTGGCGTTTTCCGGGGAATCAGAACGCCGGGTTGAGGATCTTCTGGAGGCGTTGCAGGATCGATTCGCCGATTTTGTCTACTCCGAGGGCCAGGAGATCGAGGGTGTAATCGCCACCGAACTGGGCCGGATTGGCAAATCCCTTTCGGTGGCCGAGTCCTGTACCGGCGGTATGCTGGGTGAAACTATAACCGGCGTCAGCGGCGCCTCTAAATTTTTTCGCGGCGGCGTAATCGCCTATGACAACGAAATAAAAAAAACCGTACTTAAAGTGAGTCAGGAAAGTCTCGACAGCGAGGGCGCCGTATCAGAGTCAGTCGCCCGGCAGCTCGCCCTGGGTGTCAAGGATCTCTGTGGCGCCGACTATGGTATCGGCATTACCGGCATAGCCGGGCCTGGTGGTGGCACTCAGGAGAAGCCGGTGGGACTGGTTTTCATCTGCGTTGCCTCCGGCGAGACGAGCCTGGTCCGCCGTTTCAATTTCTTTGGTGGCCGTGACGATGTGCGCCGGGCGGCCGTGACCGCTGCGCTTCACCTGTTGCATCGCCAGATGCTTGCGGATTCGCACTTTCGGGAATAAGCGTTTCATGACTGGTCTGCCGGAAGAACTCATCTCCCTGGCGCGCATCAGCCGGCTTCTGGAGGAAATGTTCCCCCAAAAAAAAACAGCTTCACGAGGCTCGTGAGAACGCCACGCGCGTCCAGCGTGGAAACCCGGTAGTCGACTTTCTCACCGGAGAGGTTCTCAAGGTACGGTCAGCCCATGACACGGTTGTTGTCACTTGATTGTTTTCAAACGCCGCCTGTGAGGTATATCTAACCTGACCCTTTGGCGGCAATATTATGCGGCAATTCAAACCAGGGAAAGGTGATTGAAATGAAAATAGCTGTAATTTTCTACTCTATGTACGGTCACGTATATCGAATGGCTCAGGCGGTTGTCGAGGGCGCCCTCGAAGTGGAAGGCGCAGTGACGGACCTGAGGCGGGTGCCGGAAACCCTGCCTCAGGACGTCCTGGAGAAGATGGGAGCCCTTGAGGCACAGAAGATCCTTACCGACGTGCCGGTCTGCACAGTTGGTGAACTTGGCGAGCTGGCGGACGCCGATGCCATCATCTTTGGCGCGCCGACGCGCTTTGGCAACATGTGCGGCCAGATGCGCCAGTTCCTTGATGCTACTGGAGGCCTCTGGAGTGAAGGCAGCCTGGTAGGTAAGGTGGGCAGCGTTTTCACCAGCACCGCTACCCAGCACGGAGGGCAGGAATCGACCATACTCAGCTTCCATACAACCCTGTTGCATCAGGGCATGATCATTGTCGGCCTGCCCTACACTTTCGAAGGGCAAAAACGCATTGACGAAATGACCGGCTGTTCTCCCTATGGAGCCTCCACCATCGCCGGCGGACGCGGTGAGCGGCTGCCCAGTGAAAACGAGCTTGCGGGGGCGCGCTTCCAGGGACGCCATGTGGCGGAAATCACTGCCCGGCTTGTGCGCAGGTGATGTCGCCTGAGCCTCCGGATGACCGGATCTCCTCACCGCTTACCGCATATCCGTACCGCAGGCGTTCTTTCACCTTATACAGGAAATCCCTTATTTCTACCCGCAAATTACAGTAAAACTACCTGCCATCCGAAAAGACTACTGCAAGATATCTTTTGGCAATAAGGCGGCTGTGCGGCGGACAGGCTAGAGACGAACAAACGGGGAGAGGCACCCCAGGGCGGCTTCTTTGCATTAACTCCGTTTCACCCTGTTCTCCCAGCTGTATTTTTCTCAAGGAGGGCACACAGCTATGGAGACTTACCCGGAAAGAAATAGAAACTCAGAATTGTCTGGCGAAACTGAGCACGGTTGGATGAAAAGCCCGGCTTTGCGAATACTGATATTTCTGGCAGTTGTTTTGTTCATGGGTAATCTGGGTGGCATAGTTGATTCTGTTCTCCACAGTGACATCGAATACTTTGACGAGGAGCATCTAATAGTCGGTGGTATTACGGCTTTGATGATGGCTTTGCTGTTCGGGGCGCTGATGCTCTATGCGGGGCGCCTGGAAAAGACAGTTAAAAGCCAGAGAAACGTCGAACATCTGGCGCTGGATAACGAAAGGAAATACCGCGAGATCTTTGAGCAGTCCAAAGACGCCATCTTCATTTCCACACCCGAAGGTTTCTTTACGGAGATAAATCCGGCGGGTGCCAAGTTTTTTGGTTATAACTCCCGGGAAGAGATGTTACATATCAAAACCAGCGATCTGTATTCCAGCGAGACTGAACGGGAGTCAATACGCCAAACACTGGAGAAGCAGGGATTTTTTAAGGATTACGAGTTCAACATGCGCAAGAAGGACGGCAGCGAAATCCGGGTTTCGGCAACCGTGGAGATCACGCGGGACAAAGCTGGAAAAGTCACCGCCTATCATGGTAGCCTGCGTGATGTTAGCTCAAAGAAGAGAAGCGACCAACAGCAGCTGCAGAGCCAGAAAATGGAAAGTATTGGACGCCTGGCGGGAGGCGTGGCGCACGACTTCAACAATTACCTGACCACCATTCAAGGCTACACGGATCTGGCGATCATGAGTCTTCCCGAAGACGGGCCACTGAAGGAAAATCTCGAAGAGGTGCGGAAGGCAAGCGTGGGAGCGGCGGAACTGACCGCCCAGTTACTTCTGTTCAGCCGCCACCAGGCTATGGAAATGCGGCCGGTAAATCTCAACGGGCTGGTCGGGAGCCTGAAAAGCATGATCCAGAGGCTCGTCGGTGAGAACGCCAGGATTGTTGACAACCTGTCTGATGATCTCCAGGAGGTTACCGGGGATGTCGGTAATCTGAGCCAGGTCTTGGCAAACCTCGTCCTCAATGCAAGTTCAAACATGGCCAATGGTGGCGAAATAACCGTTACCACCTGCAATGCCGCCGTCACAGAGGACTATGTAAAAACTCACCCCGAGGCTCACACCGGAGAATTCGCGACCCTGTCCGTTACTGACTCCGGGAAAGGTCTGGACAGTGAGGCGCTGGCCCATGTCTTCGAACCGTTTTACCGGACAAGCGTCGAGAGAAATAACGAAGTTGGGCTTGGACTGTCCGCGGTGTACGGCATAGTTATGCAGCATGATGGCTGGATCGACGTGGATAGCACCCCCGGCATGGGCACAACATTCACGATCTTCATGCCGGCTGTCGCTCGGCCAGAAGAAAGCGGCATCGCCGATGCCGGAGAAGATGACAGAAAAAAGAGCGCCGGCGAACGGATCCTGCTGGTGGAAGATGATGACTCCGTCCGTGAAATCACCGAGAAGATTTTGCGCCAGAGCGGTTACGTAGTAGTTTCCGCCCATGACTCCGCTGAGGCTTTCGCCCGGTTTGCCAGCGAGAAAGGCGACTTTCAGCTCGTCTTCAGCGATATCGTTCTCCCGGGAGATGATGGTGTCACTCTGGTGGGAAATCTCAAATCACACAAGCCGGAACTCGCGGTGCTGTTATCCAGCGGCTACTCCGACACGGCGGTCGACTGGCAGGCGGTACAGGCACGAAGCTATCGCTTTATGCAGAAACCATACGTAATGCCGGAGTTGCTGAAAACCATCCGGGAGTTGCTGTCCAGTTCTTCTTAAATGAGGGGAAACGCAATATTCAAAACAGCAGGGGGCGCGATGGCGGTGCCCCTTTTTCGTGCCGTCAGACCGTTTTAACGTAGAAGCGCCCGACGGCTCGAAGCAGGCGCCAATGTGTGACACCTCATTCAGGAATATGATTGAACAGGGTTATTGACAACCGCCTGACCGTCTATTATCATACACTACGTAATACTAATGGTATGACAAAGGCGACGCCATGACCAGACGCAAGGCACGGACAACTATAACCATACCCGAACAGCTGCTCGCTGAGCTTGACCGCAAGGCAAGTGAGCAGGGGCGAAACCGTAGCGATATGGTCTGCGAGGCAGTGTCTTCCTATTTTGCCAGCGAAGAAGATCGGCTGCTGGCGGAAGGATATATCGAGATGGCGGAAGAGTCGCGGGGAATGTCAGGGGAGTCGGAAAAGGCCTGGCCCGAATGGTAGCCACGGCGTCAGAGGGTTCATCTGGACAGGATCACGAGTCTGAAAATATGGCGTCCGGCCTTCAGGAAAGCCGCAATATCAAACGAGGCGATATCTTCTGGGCGACTTTTTCTGTATCAAATGGAGACGCCAGCGAAGGATCAGGGCCGGTGCTGATCATCCAGAACAATGTTGGCAACGAACACAGCTCGACTGTGATTGCCGCCATGATTACCTCCCGTTTGAGTAAACGCATTTATCCGGTCAACGTGAGAATCCCGGAAGGAGTGCTCCCGAAAGCTTCCGAAGTTAAACTGCATCAGCTGCACACCCTGGACAAGCGTCAATTGGGCGGCAGGATGGCGCGTCTGTCTCTGGAGACCATGGCGATAGTCGACGACGCCCTGAGTGTCAGCCTGGGGTTGTCTCGCGGTGGCTAGGGACTACCCGGCCAGGCCGTCGCGGCGTCAGGGAAGAGGGGAGCGCTACGCGGAAGGGCGCAGCCGGCACGGCCAGGGACGAGGGGGACGGCGCCTGGGTCCGTCGTATCGTTTGTTCGTGGCAGTCGAGATTCCAGCGGACGCCACCCGCGAACTGGTCGGTTGGCAACAGAAATATCTTGCCGGCCACCATACCCTGAGGCTGACGCCGGTAGAACAGCTTCACGTCACTCTGATCTTTCTTGGCCAGTCAGGAGAGAATGAGAGGGATCTGGTGGTGGCTCAACTTGAAGATCTGGCTCCGCCGGCAGCTTTTGAGGTGACCGCTACGAGCATCATCGGTCTTCCCGGGGGCAGAAGTCCAAGGGTGATCGCGGCGGAGTGTGTGGAGCTCTCAGGGCGTCTGGCAGCCATTCACAATGAACTGGCGGCGGGTTTTGTCGCCAAAGGTCTTTACAAAAGGGAGAAAAGACCCTTTCTCCCACATGTGACAATAGCCCGGGCGCGGGGTCGCACATTGTTCGATCCCTCGGAAATCCGCCCGGAGCCGGTAAAATTTACAGCCGTCCGAGTCACGCTGTATAATAGCATTCTAAAGGCAAGCGGGGCCTTGCACGAGGCTCTGAAAACGGTCCAACTGACTTAAACAGGAGGCAGAAGTGGAGAAAGAAAAAGCGTTGGAAGCTGCAGTGGGCCAGATCGAACGGCAGTTCGGCAAAGGGTCCATCATGAGGATGGGGGATCCCTGCGCCGGGGTACAGGTAGGTGTAATACCCACCGGAGCTTTGGCGCTGGACATCGCTCTGGGGGTGGGTGGCGTGCCGCGAGGCCGTGTCATCGAGATATTCGGCCCCGAGGCGTCCGGTAAGACGACCATGGTCTACCATATTATCGCCGAATCACAGAAACGTGGCGGCATCTGCGCCTTTATCGACGCAGAGCATGCCATGGATCCGGATTACGCCCGCCGGATCGGTGTTAACGTCGAAGACCTGCTGGTTTCACAACCCGATTACGGCGAGCAGGCGCTGGAGATCGCCGAGATGCTTATTCGCAGCGGCGCTCTCGATATAGTTGCCATCGACTCCGTGGCCGCCCTGACACCTAAGGCTGAGATTGAAGGTGAGATGGGTGATTCCCACATGGGTCTGCAGGCGCGGCTGATGTCGCAGGCACTCAGAAAACTCGCCGGTACGCTCAACAAGACCGGAACCGTGGCCATCTTCACCAACCAGCTGCGCGAGAAGATCGGCGTCATGTTCGGCAATCCCGAGGTTACCCCCGGCGGCAAGGCACTCAAGTTCTATGCATCCATACGCCTGGATCTGCGGCGCATCGAGACCCTCAAGGAGGGCACCCAGGCCATCGGTAACCGGGTGCGTGCCAAGGTGGTCAAGAACAAGATGGCGCCGCCGTTCCGCCAGGCCGAGTTCGATATCATGTACGGTGAGGGGGTCTCTCGCGAAGGGAATATTCTCGACATGGGAGTCGCGCATGGCATCGTCGACAAGAGTGGCGCCTACTTCTCCTACGGTGATGAGCGCCTGGGCCAGGGCCGCAATAATGTCAAGGCGTTTCTGAAAGAAAACCCGCAGATTGCGGAGGCCATTCTGGCTGAAGTGTTGGAGGCGGTTGGAATCGCTGTTCCCCAGAACATTGAGCAAATGACAGCCCAGGATGAGAAAAAACCTGCAAAAGCCGAGGTTTAAAAAATATCCTGGGGTAGCGGAAGACTGTTTTATGGCGTAATTAAGGACTGCTCAGGAAACAGAAAAAATGGGGCGCGGCTTCGCCGCGCCCCTCGCTTTTCTGCACGAAATGCCGCCCCTTCGTTTATTGACACCGCCATCGCGGCGGCGTTAGAATAAAGATGTTCAACAACCATCTGCTCACAATCGTTAAATCGATATCTTCGGTTTCTTTGTTCATCAAGGGATTGGCAACCAGGTAAAAAGCCATCGGGCTTAGTGAAACAGCAACAGGTCATTTTTCACTAAAATAGAAAACCCGGCGTCGGGCGCTCAGAGATACGAGCGACCGGATTGTGTCTTACAAAGGAACTATTGAGCCGAGCGGATGCTCGGCTTTTCGCATTTTTCAGAGTGGTTGTCACATGGAGATGGCGGGATTCCGGGATTTCTAGTACGAGATGCCGAACCCGGCTTAATGAAAAGATTGGAGTAATAATGATTACAGCTTTGGTAGCGATAATAGTCGCCATCATCGCTCTCGCCGCAGGCTTCTTCCTGAGAAAGATGATGTCGGAAGCCCGCTTGTCCTCGGCCGGGAGCGAAGCGGACAAGCTACGCGCCGATGCAGCGAAGGAGATAGAGACGATGCAACGCGCCGCGCAGGTTGAGGCGCGGGAAGAGGCACAAAAACTGCGCGAAGCCGCGGAGTTGGAGCTCAAGGAGCGCCGTGGGGAAGTTCTCAAGGGTGAACAACGCCTCGAGGACAAGGAAAAGGCTGTATCCGAACGCGAAAAGGAATTGCAACGCCGTGACCAGTCCCTGGCTGATCGCGAAGCCAACAACAAGTCTCTTGGCGAAGAGCTTGCCGAGTTGCTGGAGGATCAGCGCCGCCAGCTGGAAAAGGTGTCCGGCCTTACGAGCACCCAGGCCAAGGACCTGTTGCTCAAGCAGGTGGAGGAAGAGGCGAGGCATGACATGGCCAAGATCATCCGCAGCGTCGAAGAGGAAACCCGGCGCGAGTCAGAAAGACGCGCCCGCAACATCCTCTCCTTGAGCATTCAGCGAACCGCCGCTAACCACGCGGCTGAAACCACGGTATCTGTGGTTCCATTGCCTTCCGACGAGATGAAGGGCCGTATCATCGGCCGTGAAGGCCGTAACATCCGCGCCCTGGAGAACATCAGCGGCATCGATGTCATCATCGACGACACGCCGGAGGCCGTGGTGCTAAGCGGTTTCGACGGCGTCAAGCGTGAAATCGCCCGGCTTACCCTGACCAAGCTGCTTTCCGATGGCCGTATCCATCCGGCTCGCATCGAGGACACTTACAAGCAGGCGAAGTCCGAGGTCGAAAAGGCTATCCTTGAAGCAGGCGAGCAGGCCACACTCGAAGCCAATATTCATGGCGTCCCGGAGAATCTGGTCAAGCTGCTCGGGCGGCTCAAGTACCGGACCAGCTATGGCCAGAATGTCCTGGCTCACTCCCTCGAGGTCAGTCATCTGGCTGGCATCATGGCCGCCGAGCTGGGGGCCAACGTTAAAATCGTTCGCCGCGCCGGGCTGCTGCACGATATCGGCAAGGCTGTCGACCACCAGGTAGAGGGAACTCATGCCGACATCGGCGCCAACCTTGCCAAGAAGAACCGCGAAGCCCAGGCGATCACCCACGCCATCGAGGCTCACCATTCCGACGTCGAACCCCAGACAGTGGAAGCTGTTCTGGTCCAGGCAGCGGATGCCGTCAGCGCCGCCCGTCCGGGCGCCCGCCGCGACAGTCTCGAGAGCTATATCAAGCGTCTGGAATCACTGGAGAGCATCGCCGTCAGCAAGAAGGGCGTGGAGAAATGCTACGTCATGCAGGCAGGGCGAGAGATTCGCGTCATGGTCAAACCCGGCGAGATCAACGACGATGATGCTTCACTTTTGTCGCGTGAGATCGCCAAGGAGATCGAGAAGCAGCTCGATTATCCGGGGCAGATCAAGGTTACGGTGATACGGGAGAGCCGGGCTACCGAGTACGCCAAGTAGGTTGTGCGTATCTCGGTCGGGCGGGATGTTTCCCGCCTCCACTCGGGTCTTCGACAGACGTTGCGGCGGGAAACATCCCGCCCGACCGGATAAGGTGTGTTTTGCCGTCCGGGGCTTACTGTACATGTCAAGATGACAACAGTGAGTCCGGCTGAAAACCACCAGTTGGTTTAAATATTCCATGAAACAATCGCGTTATCATCTAACGACTTTTGGTTGCCAGATGAACGAGCATGATTCGGAGCGCATCCGGGGCGTGCTCGAAGAAAACGACTGGTTGCCCACCGACGATCCCGAAGCCGCCGACCTGCTGATTTTCAATACCTGCTCGGTGCGGGAAAGCGCCGTAAACCGCCTGTTGGGACGTCTGGGTGAGGCCAGGAGGCTTAAGAATGAACGGCCGGAACGTCTGGTTGCGCTTGCCGGCTGCTTCGCCCAGAGTCGACAGGCAGACATCTTCCATGATCTGCCCTTCCTCGACATCGCTTTTGGTCCCCGCAATATCGGTGAATTGCCGGCGCTGATCGAGGGGGCGCGCTCGGGATCAGTGCCGGCGTCTTCATTTACGGACAACAATATGCTCAGTGGCGGGTTGCCCACCCGCCGTGGTGATGATTACCGGGCCTGGGTCCAGGTGATGACCGGTTGCACAAACTGTTGCAGTTACTGTGTGGTGCCGGGTGTTCGTGGTCCTGAGCGCAGCCGTCCGGTTTCGGATATCGTCGAAGAAACCCGGCGCCTGGTGGACGACGGTGTCGTCGAAGTGACTTTGCTGGGCCAGAATGTAAACAGTTTTGGACTCGATCTCGATACCGCCGGGGGTAAAAGGCAGAGCTTCGCTGCTCTGCTGGAGATGCTTGACTCCATCAATGGTCTGCGGCGCATCCGTTTCACCACATCCCATCCCAGGGATCTGGGTCCCGACCTGATTGAAGCCATTCGTGATCTGCCTGCGGTCTGCGAGCATCTGCACCTGCCGGTTCAGTCCGGCTCCGATCATATTCTCGGGCGCATGAATCGGGGCTACAGTCGCGAGCATTATCTCGAACTCGTTGGACTCATTAATAAGGAAGTGCCTGATATTAGTTTGACTACGGATATTATTATTGGTTTTCCTGGTGAAAAAGAGGAGGACTTTTTCCGTACCATTACCCTGGTGGGGGAGTGTCGTTTCGATGGTGCGTTTACCTTTGTTTATTCAGCTCGTGCCGGAACAGAGGCGGCATTATTCCCCGGGCTTATTCCGGAGGTTACCATCAAGCGGCGCATGCATGAGCTGGTATCCCTGACGCAGCAGATAGCGCTGGCGAAAAACCAGGCGCTGGCAGGCAGTGAGGTCGAGGTATTAATCGAGGGGCCCAGCCGCCAGGGAGGCAGCCAGTGGCGAGGCCGGACCAGGCAGAACAAGATCGTCAATTTCACGACACCCGGGCGTGGTTCTGCTCCGGCCACGGGCAGCTTCACCCTGGTCACGATTGATTCTGCGACCTCGACGACACTCAAGGGTCATCAGTCTGCCTAGAAGCCGGGAGCACTGATCTCCCGGGCTGCGACAGACCAGCCCGAAATGAAATTAAGTTTCTCCCTGTCCGTATCAGCCCAGGTTAAACCGGAATCATGCATCCAGTTAGTATCCAGCCAGCATTGATTTTAAAGTGTGGTTTGCCTTCGGTCATGGCTCAGACTGTTTTTGCTGAAAATGGGGAAGAACATATAGGAAAGGGGTGAAGCCGTGTATCCACTAATGTCGCCAGTAAGGGAAGCTGCTGTCGCCGGGCAGTTTTATCCGGGGTCGCGTCCGGCTCTCGA
>JAENWV010000233.1 GCA_016650015.1 Thermoleophilia bacterium
ACTTCCCAGGATTGCTTTGGGGTTCCATTGATGGCAAGACAGGTCGGACCGGCGCCTTCAGGACCTGACAAACTCAATGGCCGTGAAAAGGCCGCGATTTTGATTAGGAGAAGGCGCGCAGATTCCATCAGGGCCAGAGGAAAAGACATCCTCACAAACGGGCCGGATATATGACTGCAATCCAGACCCAGTCTGCCGGAACCTCTTGCACGATGGGAGGAGTCCATATATGAGTTTGCGTATGGCTTACCGCCTAGTCTCCGCTAGTACCCTCAGAATAGCGCCCGATAAAGGGACACCCAAAAAATTGCGTCAGGAATCCCAGAAAGATACTGGCAATAGACCACACAGTATTTTGTTTATTCAAATCTGGATAATGTTTATTCGCTACCTTCTTGAACGCTATAGCCTGAAGAATCAAAAAACTAATTGATTCCCTTCGACCGAATAATACCTGATATATCAGGTATTATAACTTTTTTAAGTATTGACATTCATTTGATTGTATATATAATTTCTGCACCAATTTTTCAAATATATGACCACACGCCAACGCTTTCCATTATCCGAGGATTGTGTGGAAAAAGCGGGTGGCAACCTTGTTTGCACGACGTCAGGGAAAATCACAGATGGAGGCACTTTGAAATTGAGTGCCAGATTGTTGTTTGAACACTAACCGATGATGCCTTGGAGGTGGCGGATGACAGGTAAAATACCACAGAAGATCTCATAAGCCAAAGGGGGGCATGGATCGGGGAGTTCCGACCGATCTGGGCCAGGGAATAGGAAAAAACCATCTCCTATTTTTTCTGTCTCCCGCCTCCAATTTGTTACTAGAAAGGGTGAGGGGGAATGGATTTCGGGAAACTTAGAAAGCCGGTTTCATCTTTTGCTGCAGTGATTGCCATTAGCCTGGCTTTGGTAATCTTTCTAGCTGCAAGCGGAGCAGCTGCTCCGCCGTCAGGTGACGAGGAGTTTGGGGTTATTGCGAGCGCTGAAGACGCCAATGTGAACGCTGACTCGGGCGTCATGTTCATGACTAGCGCGGAACTGAAAGGACTGCTGGATGACAACGGGGATGGAAATATTGATGCCGCCGACAATCCCACCAACGATCCTGTGGTTGTTGACATAACCGATCCCACTCGGTACGCGGTTGGCCACATTCCGGGTTCCATCCTGGTTACACGGCTCAGCGATCCTGCCGGTGCGGGTTATATTGATATGGCAAAACCTGCAAATTTGGAGAAAATCAGGACCGAGCTAGCCCGGCACTGTAATAAGACGATAGTTCTGGTGTGTTATACAGGCACCAGTGACAAATGGTCAAGAGCAGTGCTGGGGGCGATGGCCCAGACAGGTTACTTCGGGCCAGGCGTCCGTGTTACGTCCCTTAAATGGGGGAATATGGGCTGGAATACCGCAGCCTCGACCATGACGCCGCCCAGCTACAACAATACCTACGATATGGAAACCACGCCTAACTTGTTTTCAACGAGTAATCCCTACCCGGTAGTCGACAACACCACTTCTACGGAGCCCTCTGAGATTATCAGAGCGGCGGGTGACCCAGCGCTCCAGCCAGCCATGATAGCAAATATTGCCGCAGGCACCGGCGCCGGTCAGATCAACCCGAGCAACATCAGTAGCTGGACCATCATCGATATCAGAAGCACTACTGAGTACGCGGCCGGACACATTCCCGGCGCCATCAACATGCTTTTCCAGGATCTGTTCAAGACCACAGGCGGAGACTACTCCAATCTGCTCTCAATTGACCGTAGCAAACAGATTCTTCTCTATGGCAACACCGAGAAGGAGGCGGCTGTAGCTTCTGTTAGCCTGAACATGCTTGGCATCCGGAGCGCAAGCGCGCCCACGGGCATCGTTAAGTTCGGTCTGGCCTCCTGGAACAAGAACTATGGCGAGCAGTTCTTGGGTCCCGCCACGGAACCGGTTGTCACCGGGTCTCTTCCTGGTGTCCCGACTGATAACCCCGTAATCGGCGCTATCAAGATCAAGTGGGACAGCCTGAGCGGGGCTCCCGGTCCAGCATTAGGTGCGGAATACGCCGTCATGAACGGCAGCACGTGGCTGGGCCAGGCCCAGGACTTCAGCAACGGCAGGATATTCTGGAACCCCTCCGGCGGCTGCTGGTGGATCCATGGCGGCATACTGGTAAAATACAATGAGCTCGGCGGTGCGACTGGCTTCCTGGGCATCCCAGTAAGCGACGAGTATGATATCGCTGATGGCCGCGGCGCTAATTTCGCCGGCGGCAGGATCTACTGGAGCCT
>JAENWV010000052.1 GCA_016650015.1 Thermoleophilia bacterium
GGAAGAAGCCGGCGGCGAAGAAGGCCGCTGTAAAGAAGACCGCAGCGAAGAAAACCGTCGCCAGGAAGAAGCCGGCGGCGAAGAAGGCCGCGGCCAAAAAAAAGAAGTAGTAACGCAAAAAACACGGTCGCGGCATCCTGAGAATATGACTGGTAAATAATCCCGACAGCGGGAGTTATGGACGTATTTGAAGCCATAAGGAGTCGGCGGAGCCACCGGTCATTCTCAGATACACCTGTAGAAACTGAGAAGATCGATCAGATTCTGGAAGCCGCCCAATGGGCGCCATCGCCCGCAAATAATCAACCCTGGGAGTTTGTCGTCGTAACCGGCGATGGAATCAGGGCGAAGTTGTTATCCATATTCGATAGAGCGGAACAGACCGGTTCTGTTGAATTACATGGTTTTTCATATGTACGGCCAGCTCCCAGTGAACTGAATGAGAAAACAAATACGGAGTCATCTGCTGGTCATTATTCTCTTTCATTTATGAAAAATGTCCCAGTTATGATTGCTGTTGCCGGCGAGCCAAATCCCAGCATCAGGCAGGGTCTGATCGACAGGGTGAAAGATGGATACAAGTATGCCTGCGCCGCCTCTATTCAGAATATGCTACTGGCAGCGCAGGCGCTGGGCCTTGGCAGCCTTTGGTTCACCTTTTTTGATGGTGAATCTGTAAAGGATGTCCTAAACATCGATCCGGCCAAACATCTTGTGGCAATTATCTGTGTCGGCTACCCGGCATCAACTCCTACGTCCCCTGGCAGACTCCCCCTAAAGGCCAAGGTAAGAAGAATCGGCTGATTATGAAAGTGATCGGCATTCTGGGCAGCCCCCGCCGCGATGGAAATACTGAGATCCTGCTCGACAGGGCATTGGCAGGCGCGGCGTCCGCCGGGGCGGAAACTGAGAAAATAGTGCTGAGTGAGTCAGATATTTCCGGCTGCATCGAATGCAACGATTGTTATGAAACGGGTACCTGCTCCATCGGTGATGATATGGATCACATCTACGAAGAGCTGGAGCGGGCGGATCGTATAATAATCGCCTCGCCAATGTTTTTCATGGGGCTCACATCTCAGGCAAAAGCCGCAATCGACCGTTGCCAATGCTATTGGGCTTTACAGTACGTTCTCAAAGAAGGCTTTCCACGTCCCGAGGGCTCGCTCCCCCGCTATGGCATGTTTATTGGTACGGGCGGCACCAAGGGTTTAAAACTTTTTGATGGCACCATCCTGACACTCAAATACTTTTTTGACGCTATCGGCGCAACGCCGCGCGAGGAGCTTTACGTCCTTGTACGCGGTGTAGACGACAAGGGTGAGGTTAAATCAAGAGATGATGCCCTGCATTCAGCTTTTGACTCAGGCAAAAAACTCGCGGAGTTAAACTAGGATAATCCTGGTTTCTCAATGAGACCGGCAGTTGTCTCGTTCTGCTGGATTTCGTCTGCCTCCAACACAAGCCGTCGATCAGGGACTTCCTGGGGATCCTGGACTATTCGCCTGTCAACAACAATCTTGACTTCCGGATTGCTCTCCGTCAGTTCATCACAGCGGCGCTGCAAATAGGGCATTTGCCTGTCAACAATCAGCAGCATACCGTCGTTCGACGGCACCAGGGCGGATTTAAAGCCACAGAAACGACAGCCGATGAAGCAGTTCGCCGGATCATCGTGCTTCTGCTGTCCACAATATGGGCATTCAAGCGAATCCATATAGTTCAGTATAGATACTGTTGCCAGTTTACGGCATCGGAGATATCCCTTAAATACAGGTAATTCGAAGTATTAACGGCAATCGCTTTACTCTCCGGCCGTCGAGTATTTTCAGGGTGGATGTGAGACTTGGGGCTAGTACGCTGAACTGGCTCCTCGGGCAGGACTTGAACCTGCAACAATCCGGTTAACAGCCGGACGCTCTACCATTGAGCTACCGAGGAGCGTCAAGGGATAACAGCATTATAGAGGGGTGTCCGCTCGCATTTCAAGAAACAGTGCAGCCAGTGTGTTTGCAGATGTACTGCCGGCTTTTTCCCGCTGCAAATTCTTCATCATGCAATTCTACCTGAGTTCCCAGCATTTCTTCTTTTCTGCCGATTCTTCCAATACCCCCACCTTCCATTGGTATCCCTGACTCGCACTGGAATAACATGCCTTAGCCAGTTGTCATGAAAGTATATCACTCGGGGGATTAGGTTCATGCTCCGTTGTCAACCAGAATAATAATTCAATGCGGTTATTTTTCTTACATAATCGATATGTTAACTCGGCGATAAAAAGAAGAGCTTGAATAGAGCGCCAGATGTTTCGGTGTGGTTATTCGAGGAATTCCTTGAGTTTCTGAGACTCGCGGTAGCTCTTCAGCTTTACCAGTGTTTTTGCCTCAATCTGGCGAATCCGCTCACGGGTAACGCCGAATTTCTGGCCGACCTCTTCCAGGGTTCTAGGGTGTTCGCCCTTGAGGCCGAAACGAAGCTCGATCACCTTGCGTTCGCGGTGGGTAAGGCTGCCCAGAACCTCGGCAAGGTCTTCCTTCTGCATGATATCGGAGACCGCCTCGCACGGCGCCACTGCGTCGTGGTCCTCGATGAAGTCGCCCAGCTGGCTGTCCTCTTCTTCACCGATCGGTGTTTCCAGGGAGACCGGCTCCTGCGATATCTTCAGAATCTCGCGGACCTTCTCCGGCGTAGTGTCCATCTCCGCGGCGATCTCGAACGGGGTCGGCTCACGACCTTTGTCCTGAAGCAGCTGGCGCTGTACACGGATGAGCTTATTGATGGTCTCAACCATGTGTACGGGGATTCTGATGGTGCGAGCCTGGTCGGCGATGGCCCGGGTGATAGCCTGGCGGATCCACCAGGTGGCGTAGGTGGAGAATTTGTAGCCCTTGCGGTAGTCAAACTTTTCCACGGCGCGAATCAGGCCCAGGTTGCCTTCCTGGATAAGGTCCAAAAACAGCATCCCCCGGCCGACATAGCGCTTGGCGATACTGACAACCAGACGCAGGTTTGCCTGGATAAGCTTGCGCTTGGCCTCCATATCCTGGCGCTCGATGCGCTTGGCCAGCGTCACTTCTTCTTCGGCGGTCAACAGAGGCACCCGTCCGATTTCCTTGAGGTACAGGCGGACCGGGTCGCTCGTCGGAGTCTTTACAGTCAGATCGAGGCGGTTGAGTATGGCTTCTTCATTCACCTTGGCCTGCGCCGCCTCGTTGGCGATCAGCTGATCGTCGTCCTCCTCGACCACATCGATGCCGATTTCAATAAAGATACCGTAGATGTTCTCGATCTGCTCCGTGGACAAGTCGATTTCCTGCAGGACGTCCGCTACGCGATCTGATGACAGATAGCCCTGTTCCCTGCCCTCAAGGATCAGCTCCCTGACTTCATCTATGCCCAGTTCCTCGGAGTGGGTCATGCCCGTGTCTTCAGTATGGCTCATACGGTTTCGCAGGATCCGGACTGAATCAACCTGATGATGTCACGGCGTCTCGTTTCCAGCCGGTAGAGTTCGCGGAGCTCGGAGCCGGTGTCTTTGCCTTCCGAGACTGTCGCCTTGATAACGCTGATCCGGCGGGAGAGTTCCGCTTCACAAAGCCTGAAGTAGTATTCGGTGAGTGCTTCGGGAGGCGTCGACCCGGTCCTGGACCGAATCAGCAGTTCCGGGAGGATCTCACGGGCGTTTCTATCCATAACAAGACGCTGTTCATTGTTCCCGGAACCGGAATTTTTCTCGTCGAGCTTTTCCCTGACCCAAATGAAAGCTGCCCGGGTCTGCTCATTCGTGAAATGGGCTTCAGTCATCAGCTGCAAGTACCTTCTGGCCTCCCCTGGATTTGCCAGACACAGACTAAGAAAGCTTCTCTCAGCAATTTCCTCGTGAGTTAAAACCCGCCGCCTGGTCCCTCCGTCTTCGTTATCATCGTTCGAAGGAGCAGACTTCATTAAGTATGCCACATTTTCAGGGCTAAGGCGGAGTCGATCGGCAATGATCCGCAGCTGCTCGTCGCGCTCCATGGAACTGGCGGCGCCATCAAGTACATTCTTGAGTGACGCGAATGCCCTCACCCTGCCCTGCGAGCTGTCGATGCCGGATGAAGAAAGCGTCGTCTGGACCTGGTATTCTAGCAACGTTGGCGCGGCAGAACCAAGTTCATTGAAGCTCCTCAGCCCGTCTTCAGAAAGGACCAGTTCAGCGGGATCCTGACCCGGTGGCATCTTGACAACGCGAACTGCCAGGTTATGCTTTTTTGCCAGCTCAAGAGCTCTGAGCATTGCTGCCTGGCCGGCGGCGTCGGCATCGAACGCCAGATAGACGTTGCGGGTGAATCGGGAGATTTCCTTCAATTGCTGCTCGGTAAGCGCCGTGCCCATGGAGGCGACCGCATTGACGATACCAGCCTGGTGCAGCGCCAGCACATCCGTATATCCCTCGACGATGAAGACCCGGTCTTCTTTTGTAATCATCGTTCGGGCATTGCCCAGACCGAAGACCAGGTTCGTCTTGTGATAAAGCTCCGAGTCGGGGGAATTCAGATACTTCGGTTTGCTATCATCGAGAACGCGGGCGCCGAAGCCGAGAACCCGGCCGCGATGATCGGTAAAGGGGAACATCAATCTGCCGCGGAAGCGGTCGCGAGAGCTCGCATCGCGCTGGATGATCAGGCCGGCGCGGGATAACTCGGTTTCAGTAAAACCTTTTCCGGTCGCAGCCTTTAACAGCGCCGACCCGCCGGCTGGAGAGAAACCCAGGCGAAACTCACGGATGACTGGCTCTTTAAAGCCGCGGTTGCCCAGGTATTGCCGTGCCGGCGCCGCCTGAGAAGATTCAAGGAGGCAGCGGGAGTAGTAAGTGGCCGCCTGGTCCAGCAGGGCCAGCAGACGTTCCCTTTCCTGTCGTCGATTCTCCTGCTCGGGGCTGCTGGCTTCGTACTGAAGACGAACCCCGTACTTGTCAGCCAGCATCTTGACAGCATCGGCGAAATCAAGTCCCTCTTTCTTTTCGATAAAGGTAAAGACGTTGCCGCCTTCGCCGCAACCGAAACAGTAATACAGCTTCTGGCCGGGATCCACGGAAAATGACGGTGTCTTTTCACCGTGGAACGGACACCTGCCCATATAGTTGGCGCCGCTTTTCTTGAGCGTCGAGTAAGGCGCCACGACTTCGATCATGTCGCAGGCATCGATGACCGCCTGGATGCTGGATTGGGCAATCAGGGCCATTTACAGATTCCATTCGCTTGGCAGGAACAGGTCCTTGAAAGTCCGGATGGCAAAACGGTCTGTCATGCCGGCTATATAATCAGCGACTTTCTCCGCCAGGCCGTTGTCGCCGGCGTCCCAGCCTGGCAAAAAATCGGGGTGATCCAGGTAATAGGAGAACAGGCTTTCCACCAGACGATTCACCCGTTCGGTCTCACGCCTGTAGACCAGGCCGATGTATACCCGCTCGAAGAGGAAGGTGCGCAGGCTGTCCATGGCTTCCTTCAGGGGCGGGCTCTGGAGGATTTCAACCTGCTGCCAGCTGGAGTTGACCAGATCGTGCACCAGTGCGTCGATTCGCTGGCTGCTGTTTCCGCCAAGCAGTGCGATTTCTTTCTCCGGCAGATCTTCGGGAACGATAATGCCGGCGCGCAAGGCGTCATCTATATCGTGATTGATGTAGGCGACGCGGTCGGCTATACGGACGATGCAGCCCTCCAGCGTGGCTGGTTTTTCCGGGCCGGTATGGTTAAGGATGCCATCCTCGACCTCACGGCAGAGGTTGAGCCCCCTGCCGCCGTTTTCGAGACTGCGGACAACCCTGAGGCTCTGGCGGTTGTGTTCGAAGCGGTGTCCGGTGCGTTTTTCCAGGGCTTGCGAAAGGGCCTCTTCGCCGATGTGACCGAAGGGTGTATGACCCAGGTCGTGCCCCAGGCTGATAGCTTCCGCCAGGTCCTCGTTAAGCCGAAGAGCCCGGGCGGCAGTGCGGGAAATTCCCGAAACTTCGAGAGTGTGCGTCAGCCGTGTGCGGTAATGATCGCCTTCCGGGGCTATAAAAACCTGGGTCTTGTGCTTGAGCCGGCGAAAGCTCTTGCTGTGGACGATGCGATCGCGGTCACGCTGGAAACAGGTGCGCAGCGAACATGACTCCTCCGGGTCGGCGCGTCCGAGGCTATCGGCGGCCTTGACGGCATGGCTGGATAGATTGGCTTCCTCCCACTGGCCAATGATGGAGGCTGCTGTCGGTTTAGAACTCATCGGAAAAATTATAACCCACTTTGCGGACAGAACAGGCCGGACTGTGAGACCCGGCCTGTCAGTGGTTCGCTCTGTGCCGCCGCTGTATCAGGCGGTGGTATAAATCATTTTCTTCGCTTCGAGCACTGCCTGCGCCGCGGCCAGCCGGGCTAGCGGCACGCGGTATGGCGAGCAGCTCACATAATTGAGGCCGACACGGTGACAGAATTTGACGCTGTCTGACTCTCCCCCGTGTTCGCCGCAGACTCCCAGCTTGATATTCGGCTTCTTCTCGCGGCTGAGGTTTACTGCTATCTCAACCAGCTTGCCAACGCCGTTCACGTCTATTGTCTCGAAGGGGTTGTGCTTGATGATTCCCTCTTCGAGGTAGTAGGCCAGGAACTTACCTTCGGCGTCATCCCGGGAGAAACCCAGGGCCGTCTGGGTCAGGTCGTTGGTGCCGAAGCTGAAGAAGTCGGCGTAATCAGAAATATGGTCGGCGGTCAGCGCCGCGCGGGGCAGCTCGATCATGGTGCCCACAAGATAGTCGATACTGATACCGGCGTTAGCCAGCACGTCATCGCAGGCCTTGACGGTCAACTCGCGCATCACGCGCAACTCTTCGGCGTAGCAGACCAGCGGGATCATGATCTCCACCTGCGGAGCATCGCCCATCTTCTTCTGTACGGCCACGGCGGCCTGCATGATGGCTCGCACCTGCATCTCGTAAATCTCGGGCCACTGGATGCCCAGGCGGCAGCCACGAGTTCCGAGCATGGGGTTCATTTCCTTGAGTGAGCGCACGCGACTGGCCAGTTTTTCCTTCTCAACAATCTCCGCTTCGCCGGCGCCGGTCAGTTTGGCCCGCTCAAGCTCGACCATCAGGTCGGTGTAGTCTGGCAGAAACTCATGCAGCGGCGGGTCCAGCAGCCGGATGGTAACCGGCAGACCGTGCATGGCCTCGAAGATACCCTCAAAATCACTCTGTTGCATCGGCAGCAGCTGGTCGAGAGCAGTGGCGCGCGCTCCCTTGTCCTCGGCCAGGATCATCTGGCGGACTATGGGCAGACGGTCTTCGGCCATGAACATATGCTCGGTGCGGCAAAGGCCGATTCCCTGGGCGCCGAATTCGCGGGCCTTGACGGCATCCTCCGGTGTGTCGGCATTGGTGCGCACACCCATCGTGCGGATTTCATCAGCCCATGCGACGATGGCCTGGAAGTTCTTGTTGATCTGCGGTGGAACCAGCTCGACGGCGCCAAGGATTACTTTGCCGGTTGTACCGTCGATGGTCAGGATGTCGCCTTCCTTGACCGTCGTTTCACCGACTGTGAACTGTTTTTCCTTTTCGGAGATGTTGATCTGGTCGGCGCCGCAGACGGCCGGAGTGCCCATGCCACGGGCGACTACCGCCGCGTGGCTGGTCATGCCACCGTGAGAGGTGAGGACGCCCTGGGCGCTGATCAGGCCGTGGATGTCATCGGGGCTGGTCTCCCAGCGGACCAGGATGACGGCCTCGCCGGCCTTGTCACGCTCGGCGGCGGTGTCAGCGTCGAAGACGACCTTGCCGACCGCCGCTCCCGGAGAGGCGTTGAGGCCCTGTGTGAGCACATCGTAGGTCTGGGTCGGGTCGATCATCGGGTGAAGCAGCTGATCGAGCTGGCCCGGGTCGATCTTGGCCACGGCTTCTTCCCTGGTGATCAATCCTTCTTCAACCAGATCGACCGCTATCTTGACTGCCGCGGCGGCGGTCCGTTTGCCATCGCGGGTCTGCAGCATATAGAGCTTGTCCTGCTCGATGGTGAATTCTATATCCTCCATCTCGCGGTAATGCCGCTCCAGTTTCTGCATGACGCCGGTCAACTGCCCGAACACTTCCGGCATCTCATCCTTCATGTCCACCAGCTTCTTTGTCTTGCGGATTCCGGCGACCACATCCTCGCCCTGGGCGTTGATCAGATAATCGCCGAAAATTTCCTTGTCGCCGGTGGAGGGGTTACGCGTGAAAGCGACGCCGGTGCCGGAATCGTCGCCCATATTGCCAAAGACCATCAGCTGAACGTTGACTGCCGTGCCGAGGTCATCTGAAATATTGTAGTGGCGGCGGTAAGTAACCGCGCGCGGGTTGCCCCAGCTGCGAAAAACCGCCTGGATGGAAAGCTCGAGCTGCTCGCGGGGCTCGCTGGGGAAGGAACGGCCAGTCTCCTTCTCGAGAATCTGCTTGAAGTCCTCGACCAGCGCATGGAGATTTTTCGGTTTGAGCTCGTTGTCGAATTTCACACCGGCTTCATCGCGCCTGACGGTAATGGCATCCTCGAAAAGCTGGCCTTCCACTTCCATTACGACCTTGCCGAACATCTGGATAAAACGGCGGTAGGCGTCCCAGGCGAAGCGCTCGTCGCCGGTCTTCTTGGCCAGACCCTGAACGGAATCGTCATTGAGGCCCAGGTTGAGCACCGTATCCATCATGCCGGGCATGCTGAACTTGGCGCCGGAACGCACGCTGACCAGAAGCGGGTTGTCAGGGTCGCCCAGTTTTTTGCCCGTCGTCTCTTCCAGACGGACGAGGTGGCCCTCTATCTCTTCGTCCAGCCCTTCCGGAAACTGGTTGCCGAGCTTGCCATAGGAAATGCAGGCCTCGGTCGTGATCGTGAAACCATCGGGCACCGGGATACCGAGGTTGGTCATCTCGGCCAGGTTGGCGCCCTTGCCTCCGAGCAGGTTCTTCATGTCCTTCGAGCCCTCAGAGAAATCGTATACGTATTTGATGCTCATGCAATTCCTCCCAAATCGTACTGGTGATCAATATTGAAATCCTTCGCATCGCTCAGGATGACCCTTTGAAAAAGGACGAACCTATAAAAATGGATAGCCTTCAAGAATGGTTAGCCATTAAAAAATGTAAGATGCCGGAATCCGGGGACAAAAGTTTATCGCAAGAATCGTTTTTTAACCATAGCCGTGCCTTAAGCTTCGCCGAAAGCATCCACCGGCGTTTCTTATAGCTCCTTCCGGGGCGCCGCCGCCACCCGCATCGGGTCGCCCAGCTGTCGGAGCAGAGCCGCCGTTTTCACAACCAGCGCCAAACGGTTGTTGCGCAGCTTTTCATCCTTGTCCATGACCATCACATCGCCAAAGAAACGGTCGACGGCGGCACGGATTCCGGCCGCCGCTTTCAGGGCCGCTTCATAGTCTCGGGAGAGCGTGAGCTTGTGGATGACCGGATCGAGATCGTTGACGGCTTCGAATAGCTCTCCCTCAGCCTCCTCCTGGAACAGCAATTCATCGACAGGCGCTCCTTCCAGATCCGCACCGGCCTTCGCGGCTATCTTAGTGCAACGGAAGTAAGCGGTATGAAGATCCTCGAAAGCGTCTTCACCGCGGAAAGCATCCAGCGCTGCGACCAACGCTTCCAGGCGAAGAGTGCTGCCGAGCCCCGCGGCGCGGGCGGCCTCCGCTACCTCTACCGGCATGCCGTTCTCCACCTGGCGATGCTGGATCCGGTCAAATACGAAGGCGCTCGCCGCTTCGGCCAGCGACTCGTCCTTTATTATGTCCGCGTTCTGGTCCTGATAAAGCTTTTGCCCTGCGGCCAGCAGCACCTCAAGATCAAAGTCGAAACCAAAGCGCATGGATATGGCCGCCAGGCCTGCCGCCGCCCTTCTGATTCCGTAGGGATCGCGGGAACCAGTAGGGACCTCATCCACGGCGAATGAACCAACGATATTATCCACCTTGTCGGCGATTGCCAGCACTGCCCCAGGCACGGTGGCCGGCATGCCGCCAGCAGCCGAAGTCGGCAGGAAGTGCTCTTCGATGGCAGCGCAAACGTCAGACGGGTATCCGTCCAGCCCGGCGTAGATGGAACCTATGTAGCCCTCCAGGTCGGCGAACTCCTGGACCATGATGCTCACCTGGTCGGCCTTGGCCAGGCGGGCGGCGGCGAGAGCGGTCTTCAGGTCGGGCTCAGGCAGTTGGAGGAGAGCCGCAAAAAAACTTACAAGAGCTTCCAGCCGGGCGGATTTTTGGGCGAGGCTTCCCAGCCGGCGATGGAAAACAACCCTGTCGAGCTCACCGGCCATCGCCTCTATTCCTGTTTTAAGATCCTTGTCAAAGGAAAACTCGGCGTCTTCTATCCTGCCTTCCAGCACCCTTTCGTTGCCCTCGGTAATCGCCCCGGCGCAGGCCGGGTCGCCGTTCATCACATAGAGAAAACCGGCAATCAGTGAGCCATCCTCGGCGGTAAGAGGAAAGTAACGTTGATGCGACTGCATGCAGGTGGTGAGCACCCGGTCGGGCAGGCGAAGGTGGTCCTCGCCGAAATCACC
>JAENWV010000103.1 GCA_016650015.1 Thermoleophilia bacterium
CAATCCGCCGCGGAGAGGTGGCCGAGTCGGCTGAAGGCGATCGCCTGCTAAGCGATTAAGGGGGTTTTAAGCCTCCTTCGAGGGTTCGAATCCCTCCCTCTCCGCCACAATATGCGCCCGTAGCTCAGCTGGATAGAGCGTTGGACTACGAATCCAAAGGTCACAGGTTCGAATCCTGTCGGGCGCACCATTTAGTAGTGTACGGCGGCGAGCACCTCACTGATTGAAACTCCCTCATCCGTGATACTCTATTTCCGATGAAAGACAACGAACACTTCATGCGCATAGCGCTAAACGAAGCCAGAATGGCTGCCGAAACCGGCGAGGTGCCGGTTGGCGCCGTCATCGAACGTGGGGGAGAGGTGATCGCAGTTGCCGGTAACGAACGGGAGGAGAAGAATGACCCCACCGCCCACGCCGAGATGATCGCCATCCGTAAAGCGGCTGAGAAGCTCGGCGGCTGGCGACTATCCGGCTGCACCATCTATGTAACCATCGAGCCCTGCCCAATGTGTGCTGGCGCCATATATCAGGCCCGCATAGAGCGGCTCGTCTATGGCGCCCCTGACGATAAAGCCGGAGCCGCGGGCACCTTGATGGACATTACCCGGGACCCGCGTCTCAACCACAGGACTGAGGTGACCGCGGGGGTGCTGGCAAACGAATGCGCCGCCATTCTCAAGGAATTCTTTTCCAGCCGCCGCTGAACGCCCGTTTAGCCCGGCGATCTTCGCCTGCATAGCCCCGGTTCAGCTGACAGTTTCACCTTGAGCCCCGCATTGGGTAAACTAACATCTGGCGCGGAGAGGTGGCAGAGCTGGTTGAATGCGGCGGTCTCGAAAACCGTTGTGCCTCTACTCGGGGCACCGAGGGTTCGAATCCCTCCCTCTCCGCCAAATTGTACTTTTTGCGAAATCGTAAAAAGTTGACTCGGTGGATTGCGCGTCGACATGGTATTTTTCCGCCATAATCCGCATTCCTTTGCGCGGAGAAGCCGTTGTTAGAATTCGCGAGTTAAGAAAAATCGCGCAAGCCGCTCATTTGGCTTGCAGTTAATTTATTATCTAAAATAACCACATGGAACAAAACAAAAATATATCCACATTAAAACTCATATCCTCACACGACGAGGTCGGCAACGTTCGGACATTTATCTTTGAGACGGGTGGCCTTACCTGGGTAGCAGGACAGAGCCTGGGTTATACATTGCCGCAAGCGGGCGAGGCTGAAGCCGAAAAACAGCGTTGGTTTACCATTGCTTCCGCACCGAGTGAAAGAGCAATCCACATCTCAACGAGGGTGTCAGAAAGCAGGTTCAAGCAAGCCCTCAACGCCATGAAGCCGGGTGAAGAGATTAAGGCGTATGATCTTGGCGGAGATTTTACGTGGAAAGAAGAATCAGATGAGCCGGTCGTGATGGTTGCCGCCGGAATTGGCGTAACACCTTTTCGCAGTATTCTGCTTGAGCGACACAAAGCGGAAAAACCACTTAATGCCACTCTTTTATACTTTAATCGCACCGAAGAAGTTCCTTTTCAAACCGAACTACAAAAACTTTCTAATAAACATCCAGAATTTACTTTGCGTATCGTAATTGGTGAGCATGTCACAGCAGATAAAATTATTGAGCTTGCGCCTCAAGCGAGAAAACAAATATTCTATCTGTCTGGTCCCAAGCCGATGGTTGAGAGTATCGGCTTAAAGTTGCGTGAACGCGGCATTACTGTCAAGCAGGATAGATTTCCAGGCTATGACGAGAAGAATTATTAGCGGGGTATGCAAATGAAAATTTCATCAAGCGGATTTACGACAAAACGGAACGCGGAGATGGCGCGAGAATTTTGGTTGATCGCTTATGGCCTCGCGGGATGTCAAAAGAAAGAGCAAAGCTTGATGTATGGCTCAAAAACATAGGTCCGAGCACCGGGTTGCGGGAGTGGTTTGGCCACGACCCAAAGAAATGGGTTGGATTTCAGAAGAAATACAAGAGCAAGCTTGCGAAAAGCAAAGAACCCGTTTTCGAGAGACGTCGGGGCTGGTTTCCTTAGTTGGGGTTTTGCTCAAAAAATGTTCGAACTTCGTCCAGAAAACACCGCCATTTTCCCAGTGCCGAGGAGGCCCCCCGTAATGAACGTGACCGAAGCACTTAATTCCCGCTTTACCTGCCGTGCTTTCAAATCGCAACCGCTGGAAAAAGATACAATCCTGGCAATACTGGAAGCCGCCAATCGAGCACCTTCATGGGCTAATACCCAACCCTGGGAAATATTCGTGGCCGGGGGAGAGGATCTGGAGAGCCTGCGCCAGGCCTGCCTGGAAAATTTCCGCCAGGGGGTGCCCGGAAACTCGGATCTTCCACGGGCGGAGGAATGGCCACCGCATATAACCCGTCGAGTGCAAAGCCTGATGGCCGACCGCTCACAGGCTCTGGGCATTGATCGCGCTGACAAGGCGGCCAGAAAAACGCTCGCTGAACAGAACCATCGCTTCTTTGGCGCACCGGTCGTGGTTTACCTGTGCATGGAGCGCTCTCTGACGCCGTGGTCGATCCATGATCTGGGGATGATGGCGCAAAGCATCATGCTGGCCGCTGAGGAGCGGGGAGTGGCTTCAGCTATCGCCTACAACCTGGTCATTTATCCGGACCTGATCCGCAAGGCCGTCGACATTCCGGAAGACCTCGCCATTATCATAGGGCTCGCCCTGGGATATGCAGACATGGCAATTCCACAAAACGATTTCCGCAGTTCCAGGCGGAGCGTGGAAGAGGTAGTGCGCTTCCAGGGTATCTAGTTGCGCTCCGGCAGTGGTTTCATCGGACCGGGTTTCTCGCCGGTTCTGTCATTCTCCTCTTCATCATACAGGTCCGGCTCGTGCTCCGGGTCACTGATGGTGAGCTCAGCTTCCAGCTCGATCCCCGCTTCTTCCAGGACTGATTTATTGGACCGGCGCAACTCGATCTCCGGCAGGAAAAATACCGCAACCAGCGCCAGCAGTATGATTGCGGTGCTGGCGATGAAAAGACTGCCGATCGAGCTGGAAAATGCCACTTTCAGGGTCTCGATAAAATCATTGAAACCCGACATCAATCGCGCTTGAGACTCGGCCGGCGCCTGTGCGATCATGCCCCTCACCTGGTCCTGGCCCGCGTTGGAGAGCAGGCTCTGCAAGGCGTTAGCGTCGACCTTGTCAAACTGGGCCTGCGGGTTGAGCTGCTGCATCCCCTGGACGAACTCGTTGTCGGACAGGTTTGATAGCCTCTCGCCCAACTGACTGTTCAGCAGACCACCCAGCACAGCGGTGCCAATCGTACTGCCGATGCTGCGAAAGAGCTGGGTCGCGGCGGTGACCTGCCCCAAACGTGAATGATCGAAAGCGCTCTGGACCACAACCATGAAAATCGGCATGGTGACGCCTAACCCGATGCCGGCAATCACCATATTGAACCTCAAAGTGTTTGCCGTGGTCTCCGGGCTCATGCGTGAGAGAAGGTACATCCCCATGGCGGTAGCAATCATCCCGGCTATACCCAGTCGCTTGTATTTCCCGGTACGCGAAATCAACTGTCCGCTGATGACCGAGGATAAAACCATGCCGAGCATTAACGGCATCAAAATCAAACCCGAGTTCGTCGCCGATACTCCGACCACACCCTGCGCGAACAACGGGATATATATTATCGCCCCGAACAAGCCCATCGAAGAAAGCAGTATCGCCGCCATCGAGGCGCTGAATACCCGGTTGTGGAAAAGGGTCATCGGCAATATCGGCTCGATGGCACGGCTCTCGGCGAATCCGAAAGCAGCCGTCATGGCAGCAGAGAATCCCAGCAGCCCAAGGATAACCGGTGATGCCCAGTCATATTCGCTGCCGCCCCAAACCAGCGCCAGCAGCAGCGGCACCAGCGCCAGGGCCAGCAGCATGGCGCCGGCATAGTCGATCGCACGTTTCCTGATCTCCGGAACTATCCTCGGCATCGCCCAGGCGATGACGGCAAAAGCAATGATCCCGAGCGGGATGTTTATGTAAAAAACCCAGCGCCAGCTGACATTATCGGTAATCCATCCGCCTGTGAGCGGGCCGGCGACACTGGCGATGCCGAAGATGCCGCCGATAAGTCCCTGCCACTTGCCCCGCTCGGCAGGCGGGAACAGGTCGCCGACCACGGCAATCGACTGAACCATGATGGCGCCGCCGCCAATTCCCTGCAAACCGCGGAAGATGATCAACTGAGTCATGCTTTGGGATAGCCCGCAAAGCATCGATCCGATTAGAAAAAAAGCGATGCCCGCCAGATAAAAACCACGGCGGCCATATATGTCGGAGAGCTTGCCGTAAATCGGTACCGTTACCGCCGAACTCAGCATGTATGCCGTGAACACCCAGCTGAAGTGGGAGAAACCATTTAGATCGCGGACGATCTTGGGCATGGCGGTGGCAATGATGGTCTGGTCCAGGGCGGCCAGCAACATCGCCAGCATGACCCCGGCCATAACCATGAAAGTGCTGTTCCGTTTTAAAATTTACTCATCTCCGCATATTCGTATGTGAAACCGACCTGTAAGTTATAGCAGAAAATTCCCGCCAATCGAAAAAGCGTGGTTGGCTATATTGCTCCGGATGTTGGATAATTTCTTGTTTGAAAAGTCTGGAGAGGTGTCCGAGCTGGCCGAAGGAGCACGACTGGAAATCGTGTAGGCGGGGTTAACTCGTTTCGAGGGTTCGAATCCCTCCCTCTCCGCCACATTGGAAAACTTACGTTTCCTGTGTCAGCTAAATCCATTTGTACGCGCCCGTAGCTCAGTTGGATAGAGCGTCGGCCTCCGAAGCCGAAGGTCACAGGTTCGAATCCTGCCGGGCGCGCCATCTTTTTGTAATGTAAGCTTTCTGGCAAATACTCATCAATACTGATCAAACACCGGGAGTTCCAATGAACCGTCCCATCTGGGCGCCCTGGAGAATCGAATACATCCTGGGGGAGAAGGAACAGACCTGCCTTTTCTGCCGGGTGCTGGAAGAGGACAGGGATGTAGAAAACCTGGTGCTTTACCGCGGCAGATCCGCCTTTGTAATCCTGAACCTTTACCCCTACAATCCCGGCCACCTGATGGTAGCGCCCAACCGTCACGTATCTGAACTGGAACTACTCGAGCCTGGCGAGGCTCACGAAGTCATGGACCTGACCCAGAAGTGTGTTACCGCCCTAAAACTGACCATGCACCCGGATGCGTTAAACTCAGGGTTCAATCAGGGTGAGATCGCCGGCTCCAGTATCAAGGAACATCTGCATCTGCACATCGTTCCCAGATGGCAAGGCGACAATAATTTCATGCCCGTACTGGCTGACATGAGAGTGGTACCACAGGCACTGGAGGAGACCTACGCGATGTTGTCGCCGCATTTTAAGTAAGTGGCGATTGCTTTTTTCCAGCCGTCGAAAAATCAGGAAATATCTGGTACGGGCAGAGGTTTTTCAGTGTTCCCGGTGACTAACGGTTTTTACGTTTAGTGCTATAGAGAGCCAGGACAATCCCCCCGGCGATTAGCAGTCCGCCGATTACTCCGTAGCGAATCAGCTCCGCACCTGTCTGCATTACGGCCTTGCCGCCAGACTGTCCAGTTTCTGCTTCAGATCAGGTTTCTCGAGTAATGTATCGACTACTTCCACACGATTGCCCTTTTTATCAATGAACAGCATTCCAGGTATGTGGGTTATGCCATAACGTTGATACTCGCAATATCCTTCGGGAGTCGATAGGTCATAGCGAATGAACTCGATTTTGTCCTTGTATTCTTCCTGTAGCTCATCGACGATGGGCTTCTGCTTCTGGCAAGCCGGTCAGGTGTCCCGGAAGAACAGGACGTACTGCGGTTTGCCGCTGGGAGGGGTAATAATGCTGGGCGTATCCGGGCTGCACTGCACTGCGGCAGTCGTGGTCGTCGACTTGCTGTCGTCTCCACAACCGGCCAGCATCAATGCTGCCAGCAGCAGCGCTCCGATAAAACCAAGATATATAATTATCTTCTGTTTCCGTGTCATTATGGCGTTATTCTAGCTTAATGCACCCTCAAAAGAAAAGTGTGAGAAGCTATCTCAGG
>JAENWV010000025.1 GCA_016650015.1 Thermoleophilia bacterium
CGATCACGCGCGCGTAGAGCATCGGTTCGCAGGTGCTGTGGATAATGGTTTGCAAAATGTTTGCAAAAAAGGGAGTTCCTGGTGCCGAAGGTGGGAATCGAACCCACACGAGGGGTGACCCTCACCGGATTTTGAGTCCGGCGCGTCTGCCAGTTCCGCCACTTCGGCAGTGAGGGAAGGACGTTCTCCGGGATTCTACCCCATTGGTTCTGGAAAAGCAGGGCGTTTTCACTTCTCCATTAAAAAAAGTGATAGTAAATATGTTGCCATCGTGGTAAAATTAAATATCTTCAGGTACCTGCAAAGAACCTGGGGGAGGCGGAAAGACAGACATGGAAGAACTGGTTTGCCCACATTGCCATAAGGTCAGCTATAGCGCTACAGCGAGGGCTTTCTCACCGTGCCCGCACTGCAAGTTCCGTTTTGCCATCTCCGAAGATAACGGCCACAAGTATCTGGTGATCGATCGCCAGCTCGCCCATCTCCTCGAGAATTATGCCGATTCGGTGGCTGAACACCAGGACATCGATGTCATCGTCGACCGTCGCGTCTCCAATCGCCCGTTTGACGGCGTCGACGACCGTAAGGTTTCCACGCCCAGTTGATCCCTTTACACATATCGCATTAAAGAACGGCCCGTGTACTGAGACGGGCTTTTTTTGTCGAATCTATTAGTGAAGGCGGCATGCTTGCATGCTTAAGTAAACGGCAAGGTCTGGTTATGTGCTTGCGCAGAGTCCTGGTTATCCTCATTTTTGTGACGGCGTTAATGCTGGCTGTTGCTGGGACCGCACTTGGAGTCACGACAAGAAACGTCGCCGTCAGCAAGGTTACTGGCACCAGCGCCGTGCTGGTGGTCAAGAGCGATGTCACCTCCAATGTGACAGTCGAATACGGCCAGGTTCCCGGAATCAACACCGCAATGGCGGCCGGCTACGGTGCCGCCAGGCACGAGCTGTCACTCGTCGGTCTGAGCGCTTCATCTACAGTCTACTACCGGGTTACGATCACCGACGCCGCTGCTCCTTCTACCAGCGTCACCCTGCCGGAAAAGAGCTTCCACACGGCGCGCGCACCTGGTGAGAGCTTCAGTTTCGCGGTCGCCGGAGACAACCGGCCGGCTAGTGACACCTTTGTGCAGCCGGCGATCTGGGGGACCATCGTCGGGCAGATGGCCGCGGAAAACGTGGATCTGGCGCTCGACGTGGGCGACATCATCTATGGCACGGGCTCGGATACGCTGGCGCAGAATGTCGCCAAGTACGAGGGTCTGTTCGCGGTGACGAAGCAGTTGACTTATTCCACTCCATATTACGTGGCGGCGGGAAACCACGAGCGTCTCAATTATGCGAACAGCAAGGCCGGATATGACCAGGAGTTTACCTTCCCGGTGAACAACGGCGCCGACGCGGCGACTTATGGCGAGCACTACTACAGCTTCAACAACGGCGATACACATTTCATCGCCATGTCAACCGAGATACCCGGCCAGGAAGGCATGATCACCGGCAACCAGAAGGCCTGGCTGGAAGCTGATCTCGCCGCCATGGACAAGTCCTGGATCATCGTCTTCATGCACCGTCCGTTGTTCTCCGGCGCCCATACCGGCGACCCCTGGGTTAACACGGGCAACCTTACCGGACAGCAGAACAAGGCAGACATCCACGCGCTGTTTCTGCAGTACGGAGTAGATATAGTTTTTGAGGGGCACGACCATTATTACCTCCGCCATGAGGAGGATGGTATCCAGTATCTAATCACCGGCGGCGGCGGCGCCCCGATTTCCGGTACGCCAGCGCTAGGACCGGGCGATGTTTTCTCGGCGGGCAGCTACGAACATGTGAAGGTGGACGAGACCGCTTCATCGCTGGCCGTGAGCGTGATCGACAGCACGGGCGCCACGCTGGAGGGCTTCTCGATGGCGGTTCCCGACCTGTGGATGTCTCTGTCTCCGGGGAATCCATATTGGGCCAGCTATGCGGATTACCAGGCTCGCGAGTTGAGTGTTAAATACACCATTGCCAACAGCGGCTCAGGCGACGCGATAAATTTCCAGTTGCTGTCCTTCGGCGCCACTAACTTGGTGGAACCGCTGACCGCGACGCCGATCAGCCTGGGCACATTGACCGCGGGCTCGGCTACCAGCCTGAAGGTGGCTTATCGGATTCCATTGGGCGTTCTCTCCTTCATGGCTACGGCCCGGGCGACCTGTACAGATGACCGCGGCTACGTTCACGAATATCCTGATCGATATTGGTTCTGAAGCCATCGCCATGTCGCACGGAGACACTGATATAACGCCGGTTTAAGACCATCGCCATTTTGCACAACTGACTTTGTTGCGCTGACTATACGCCGCCCGGCGCTCATCCGTTAAGGAACCACCCTCGCGGGGAATACTCTCCGCGTAACTATTGTTACGATGGATCCGTCTGTTCGGCAACCAAACCGAAGCGCGGTTTGTCTGACAATGTCCACCAAGCCCAAAAAGGATCAGCTTCCCCTCAGCCCGGCTCTTTCCGGGTTCTGGCTCGATCTGCGCGAGACCGGATCGCTCGCTGAAGTTAATGTGGCTCGCGCCGGCGGTAAGGCGGCAAATCTGGCACGGCTGGCTGAGCTTGGCATGCCCACGCCCAGGGCGGTTGTCCTGACGACAGATGCCTGGAGATTTTTTCTCGACAGCTCCGGCCTGGGGCCGCGGCTGGCAGAGGCGCTGGCCGGCCTCGATAGCGATCCCGACGAAGTCGCTCTGCCGGCGCGGAAAATCGCCGAGCTGATTTCCGCAGCCGTGATGCCGGCGGCGCTCGAGGAACAGATTCGCGAAGTTTACGACGACCTCTCCGGATGTGGGTCGAGTCTGATTGCCATCCGCAGTTCCGGCTCCTATGAAGACAGCCCCGAGGCTTCCTTCTCGGGCATGCTCTCCACTGTCCTGGGCGTCTCCCACCCCGAAGGGCTATTCACCGCGATCCGCAAATGCTGGGCTTCCGGCTTCAATCCCAGGGGATTGCGGTATCTGGTGCGCATGGGGCTCCAGCCTTCGGGCATGGCCGTGGCGCTGATTTTCCAGCAGATGGTCAGGGCGCTCAGTTCAGGTGTGCTCTTCACGATCGATCCGGCAACCGGGGAATCCGAAACCGCCGTTCTCGAGGCGGCGTACGGTTACGGCTCCGGCGTGGTATCCGGCAATGTCACTCCCGACCTCTACCGGGTTAAAAAAGAATCGCTGGAGATACTCCATCGGGATTCGCGTCCCCAGGAACACTATTACGATGCCGATGGCGAGCGGCGCGATGTTATGCCGGAGAATCGCGAACTGACCAAGCTTTCCGACGAGCAGGTGCGCGAGTTGGTTGCCTACGGCGTCAGGGCCGAGCAGGAGCTGGGGGCGCCACAGGATATCGAGTGGTGCCTCAGCCCCGACGGCATCGTGCTGCTGCAGACCCGCCCGGTTACCGGGCTGGAAAAACTTTCACTACGGCAGAAGAACTACGAACGGCCGGAGATAGTCATGGTGCGCGGCATCGGCGTCAGCCCCCGCGTGGGCTGGGGCGAGGTGGTCAGCATTGACCCGGAGCAGGAGATACCCGCTTCCGTCAAGGGGAAAGTGGTGCTGCTGCGGCGCCTGACCCAGGACCTGGCGCCGAGCCTGAGGGACGCGGCGGCGGTCGTGGCCGACGAGGGCGGCGCCACCAGCCATGGGGCCAACATCCTGCGTGAGTTCCAGGTGCCCTGCGTGGTCGGTGTCCGTTACGGCCAGGCGGTGATGCACGACGGAGACATAGTCACGGTGGACGGCTGGCGCGGTCTGGTGCTCGACGGCATCGGCCCCCGCATCAGGGAGCGCGACTTCGGCCCCGAGCGGCTGGTGCGGACAAGGACACAGCTGATGACCACTATCAATGTCCCCGAGTCGGCCGAAAAAGCCGCGGGTATTGCCGACGGCGTTATCTCTTTCCGTAACGACTACCTGCTGCTGCAGGGCGGCGTGCATCCGCGACGGCTGCTCGCCAGCGGCAAGGGGGAAGTGCTGACTGCTTCGGTGTTCGAGGCGCTGACGGTTGTTGCCAAGGCTTTCAAGGGCAAGCAGGTCTGGTACAAGACTCTGGACGCGCCGACCGACGAGTTCCGACGTCTGCGCGGCGGCGAGAATGAGCCGCTGGAACGTAACCCGCTGCTCGGCTGGCGCGGCATCCGCCGCGAGCTCGATGATTCGACGCTGCTGCGCGCCGAGTACGAAGCGGTCCGGCGGGCTGTCGAAGCTGGTTGTGACAATCTGGGCATCAAGGTGCCGTTTATTCGCAGCGTCGATGAATACGAGTGGGCGCGGCGGGTGGCCGGCGAGGTGGGGCTGAAGCCCCATGAGGATGTCGCTTTCGGTGCTTCCATCGAAACACCGGCGATGGCGCTCACGCTGCAGAGGATACTCGACGCGCAGGCCGACTTCCTCAGCGTCGGCGTCAACGACCTGACCATGTGCTGCCTGGGCGTCGATCGGGACAGTGAACGGGTGGCCGACCTTTTCGACCTCGCACACCCGGCTGTAATTCAGCTTCTGCGGGAAATCGCCATCCGGGGCAAGGGCCGGGCTTTTCTGGCCGCCGCCGGCGACATCGCCCAGAGCCCGAGGCTAATGGAAGAGCTGGTGCGCATGGGGTTTGACGCCATCGGCATCTCGCTGCCGTATCTCGGCACCGCCAGGGCACAGGTGGCGAAGTGGGAGGAAGAAAGTTAGCGGCGCCGGGCTCGCCGCCAGGCGTTTAATTTTTTAGAGCTCGCCTTCATACGCCAGCAGTTCATCGGCGGCGTCTTCGACGCTGTCGGCGATGCGGCCGGTGGTCAGGATCAACCGCCAGAAGATGATGGCGCTCCAGGCGTCCACCTGCAGCTGGTTGGCTTTGCGCTGGATCTCAAACTCAATGTCGTCGATGCTCTCCTCCAGGCCACTGATGTGCGCCGCGTATTCCATGCGCCGTTCCGGCGGCTCGCTCAGGCAGAATATGGCCTCTGCCAGATCGGCCATTGCCGCCTGGGACAGTGATGTCATCTTGACCAGGTCGCCCTTGATTTCAGCCGGCAGCAGCAGGTCCTGAATGATGAGTAAAAAACGGCCGGCGCGACGGGCGGTATCGGCGACATCGTCGGTATTATGCACCAGCCGCCGGAAGAGTTCAGCCCTGGCATGGTCCAGCTCCGAGTGGGAGAGTTCCCTGTTGACGCCGCGGCGCAGTGAGTCGGCCTCTTTTTCCAGGTTTGAGAGTTCACCGACAAAACGGTCCAGCGTTTCGCGTTCGCCGCGCTGCCAGGCTTCGGTGGCGCTCTTCAGGGCATGAACCGCCAGCAGCACCTTCTGGCTGTGGGCTATCAGCAGGCTGTGGATCCTGTCGCTCATCTCAAGTTCAATGTTTCCCCGCCGGGAGCGGAATAAAACGCTACTGCGACTGTTATGAAAGACCAGCGATCATGAATTCGCCCTGAGAAAAGCTGAGGCCCCGGGCTGAGCCCCGGGGCCGTGTCTAGCCAGATTCGTCAATCTGCCAAATAAAAAAATAAATATCAGGCGGCGTACTCCCCCCACTGCCAGTGATTCCGCGTTCCAGCTGCGCTGCCGACTGCCGATATTCCCTGTCGAGCTTTCAGCGCCGCCGCCTGATATATTTATCGGGCGCGGGGCGAAGATATTGAAAGCGGAATCTTTCCTTTACACTCCATAACCGCACCTATAAACTCAGATGTTATGAAAATCACGCTCATACCAACAGGAACCAGGGATGTCATGCCCGCTGAGGCGGCCGAGATCCGCTATCTCGAAGCCTCCATCCGGGAGGTCTTCGCCAGCTTCGGTTACGGTGAGGTGATCACGCCCACTCTTGAGCTGGAATCAGTGCTCGAGACGGCGGGCGAGGAGCGCTTCAGGAAATCTTTTCGCCTTTTCGATGAGCGTGGCGATGTGTTGATGCTGCGCCCGGAGATGACCATTCCTATCGCGCGGCTTGTCGCCACCAGGATGCAGGACCGGGAACCGCCCTTCCGGCTCGGCTATTTTGCCAACTCTTTCCGGCCGACGAAACCCCAGCGCGGCCGCCAGTCGGAATTCCAGCAGGCGGGGCTCGAGCTGATCGGCAGCGACTCCCCGGCGGTGGACGCCGAGGTGCTGGCGGTGCTTTGCCGGTCGCTGGAAGCCAGCGGCCTTAAGGATTTTTCCATCGCCCTCGGCGAGTCATCATTTTTCCGGGTGCTGCTCGACAGCATCGGTGTCAACAGCGAGGGACGGGACGCTATTTTCAGCTCTCTTGCGGCCCGCGACATGGTCGAGCTGGCAGCGGTGGTAGAGGCGCTTGATGTTTCCGGGGACGACCGGCAGGCGATCATCGATGTCATCGCCCTGCGCGGAGGTTCCGAAGTGCTTACCGCCGCTAAAGACCTGGTGCGGAGCCCGGAGATGGAAGCAGCCCTCAAGCGCCTGGCCCTGACTTATTACCTGGTGACCCGTTACGGCTTCGCGGGGCGCATCCTCTTCGACCTCGGCATCCTGCGGAATTTCGAATATTATACCGGCATCGTTTTCGAGGCGCTCAGCGGTGATCTGGGTTTCCCTATCGGTGGTGGTGGCCGTTACGACGGGCTGCTGGGCCGTTTCGGGCGTCCTCTGCCGGCGGTGGGTTTTGCCATCGGCCTCGACCGGCTGCACATCGCCGTGACCGGCCAGGGTGGCGTTCCGATTCCCGCCAACAGCGGCATGGCTCTGGTCGGCGGTCTCGACCCGGCACTGGAGCTGGCCGGTGAATTAAGGGTTGCCGGGGTTCCGGTGACGACGCTGGCCAGGGAAACCGCTGCGGCTGAGGCACTCAGTCTCGCCGCCGCCGCCGACCTTCGCTGGTGCGCCATCCCCGAGGGTGACAGCTTCCGCTTGTGGGATCTACGCATCGGCGGCGAGGGCGAGCTGCTTTCCCGGGAAGACTTGATCGGAAAGCTGGGTGGCTAGCGCCATGGCCCGTTCACCGCTCGATCCGGGAGTTCTGCGTCTGGCCGTGCCCCGGGGCAGCCTGTTCAAGGACAGCATCGACATTCTCGAAAAGGTCGGCTTCGAGGTCGGCGAACTGAGGGTCAACGAGCGCAAGCTCACTTTTCAAGTGGGTGAGGGCAGGACCATCATCACCACGCGGCCTTCCGATGTGCCCACCTATGTGGAATACGGCGCCTCGGATGTCGGCATAGTCGGCAAGGATGTATTGCTGGAACACAGGCGCAACGTCTACGAGCTGCTCGACCTGGGCTTCGGCAGCTGCCGGGTCATATATGCCACACCGGCCGATCGCGATCCTGAGAGGGAGGAGCTCAAGCACCTGGGCATCATGCGGGTGGCGACCAAGTTTCCCAATATCACCCGGGCCTATTTTGAAAGCCTGGGCAAACAGGTGGAGACCATCGAGCTGCGTGGCTCCATCGAGCTGGCGCCGCAGGTGGACCTGGCCGAGGGCATCGTCGACCTCACTGCTTCCGGTGAAACCCTGCGGGCGAACAATCTGGTCGAACGCGCCGAGATTGCTAACTGCACGGCCAGGCTGATTGCCAATCGCGTTTCCCATAAACTCAAGGCCGGGATGATCAACGAGCTTGCCCGGCGTTTGCAGGAGGTTACTGACCGCTAGATGCAACTAAAACGCCACAACCTGACGAAAGACAATATTCCCGATCTGGTGAAGACCCTGCGTGGCGCGCCGGGTGAGGATGATCAATTGCGCGATCTGGTCGACGGCATTATCGGCCGTGTGCGCCGCGAGGGGGACGAGGCGCTGGTGTCTCTCACCCGCGAGTTCGACTGTCCCGACTTCAGCCTTGATCAGCTGCGTGTGCCGCCGGAGGAGATCGAGGCGGCGACCCTGTCGGCCCCCGCCGAACTCATGGAAGCGCTGAAAATGGCGGCGGAGAACGTCAGACTTTTCCATCAACACGAGATGCGCGGCAGCTGGACCGCCGTCATGCGCCACAGCCAGATGCTCGGCCAGCGGATGATCCCGGTGGGCCGCGCCGGCCTGTATGTCCCCGGCGGCGGAGCCGCCTATCCCTCAACCGTGCTGATGACCGTGATTCCCGCCCAGGTGGCGGGTGTCCGCGAGATTTTTATCTGCACACCGCCGGGTAACGACGGCCAGGTCAACCAGGCGGTCATGGCGGCCGCGGGATTGCTGGGAGTTACCGAGATGTACCGCCTGGGCGGCGCCCAGGCGGTAGCTGCCATGGCATTCGGCACGACGGCCATCCGCTCATCGGATGTCATCGTCGGGCCGGGGAACATCTTTGTTACCGAAGCCAAGCGCCAGGTCTACGGCCGGGTGGGGCTCGACAGCCTGGCCGGGCCCAGCGAGGTTGTCATCATCGCCAGCGCTTCGGCGCAACCGGATCTGATTGCCATCGACCTGCTGGCGCAGGTGGAGCATGGCAGCGGCGCCATCGCCGTGCTGGTCTGTTCTTCGGAAGAGCTGGCCGCGGCAGTCGAGGTGCTGGTTTTCAGCCAGGCTACGGCGCTGGGAATCGACAGCGCGCTGCTCGATCAGATTTCCCTGGTTCTCACCACCGGGGATGACCCCATCGGTGTCGCCATCGACTTCAGCAACGAGTTCGCCCCGGAGCACCTGCAGATCCATACCGAGCATCCGGAGCAGGAGATCCATGAGATAACCGCTGCCGGCGCAGTCTTTCTCGGCGAGGATATCTGTACGGCCTATGGCGATTACATCGCCGGCTCCAATCACGTTTTGCCAACGGCGGGCACGGCGCGGTTCGGCTCGGCGCTCTCGGTGGAGAATTTCCTGCGCAAGGTGGCTGTGATATCCTTGATTCCAGCGGCGATCAGCGAACTGACACCGCCGCTCATGGAGATTGCCCGGACCGAGGGGCTTAAGGCTCACGTCCGCGCGGCGGAGCTGCGTCTGGAGAAGTTCGGCCTGCCCGCCAGCGAGGATGAAGACTAAAACCGAGAAAGGAACGAAGCCGATGTCCAGAACCGCGAACATCGAACGGACCACTTCCGAGACTGACATAAACGTCAGGCTTAACGTCGACGGCACCGGCGAGTCCAGCATCGACACCGGCGTCGGTTTCTTCGATCACATGCTCACCCTGTTCGCCAAGCATGGTCTTTTCGACCTGGAAATCAACGCCAAGGGCGACCTCGAGGTCGACGGCCACCACACTGTAGAGGATGTCGGCGTCTGCCTGGGGCAGGCTTTTGACAAGGCGCTGGGCACCAAGGAGGGAATCAGCCGCTACGGCTTCTTCATCCTGCCCATGGACGAGGCGCTGGCCACCGTCGCCGTTGATTTGAGCGGCCGGCCGTACCTTGCCTACAATATGGATATGACCGCTTCGAAGGTCGGCGGTTTTGACACCGATCTCACCCACGAATTCTTTCAGGCATTCATCAGCAACGCCGGCGCCACCATGCACGTGCGGCTGCAGTCGGGCACCAACCCGCATCATGTCATCGAAGCAGTGTTCAAGGCGTTTGCCCGGGCGATGGACGAGGCGACCACCCTGGACCCGCGCATCACCGGCGTGCAGTCCACCAAGGGCGTTCTTTAGACGTTCTTGATAGCGCCCGCTGCAGATGTTCATACACCCGTCTTCTGATGAAAGCTGAACCAACCATTATTCAATCATGATTACCATCGTCGATTACGGAATGGGCAACCTCCGCAGCGTGGAGAAGGCCCTCGAAAAGGTTGGCGCCAAGGTCACGGTTAGCCGCGATCCCGATGATGTGCGCCGGGCCGAACGCATCGTCCTGCCGGGCGTCGGCGCCTTCGGCGACGCCATGCACAATCTCGAGAAGCGCGGTCTCGTCGAGGTGATCAAGGCGGAGGTAGCGGCGGGCAAGCCCTTCCTGGGAATCTGCCTCGGCCTGGACCTGCTCTTCGAGGAGAGCGATGAGCACGGAGTGCACGCGGGGCTGGGGCTGCTGCCCGGCCGGGTCGAGCTCCTGCCAACGGAACTGAAAATCCCCCAGATCGGCTGGAACCAGGTGGCGATCCGTAAGGAATCTAAGCTGCTGGAGGGTATCCCGGACGGCTCATCCTTCTATTTTGTACACTCCTATGCCGTGGTTCCGGAACTGGAATCCGATATACTATGCACAACGGAATATGGCTGCACTTTCGTGTCGGCCGTGGAGCGTGGAAACATCGCCGCCTTCCAGTTCCATCCGGAAAAAAGCAGCTCGCTGGGGCTGACAATACTGGAGAATTTCGCGAAATGATCCTTTATCCCGCCATAGATATCCAGGATGGCCAGTGTGTGCGTCTGAAACGCGGCGATTTTGCCGAGGCTACAGTATTCAGCACCGATCCTGTCGCCCGCGCGAAAATGTGGCAGGAGGAGGGCGCCGAGGCGCTGCATGTGGTCGACCTCGATGGGGCGCGGCTGGGCAAGCTGGTCAATCTGGCATTGATCGAGGAAATCGCCGAGACTATTTCGATTCCCATTGAGTTCGGCGGTGGCATTCGCACGCTGGACGATCTGAAGATGATTCATGAGGGACCTGTGCACCGTGTCGTTTTGGGGACCAGCGCCGTCCACGATCAGCAGTTGCTGCTGGAAGCAGTGAGGCTCATGGGGGACCGCCTGGTGATCAGCGTCGACGCCGACCGTGGTATGGTCACCACCCACGGCTGGCAGGAAAAAAGCTCCGTCAGCGCCATTCGCTTCTCCAGCTACCTGCAGAGCGAAGGCGTGCGGCATGTCCTCTATACTGACATCGACCGGGACGGAATGATGATGGGCATGAACCTGGAAACCACCCGCGAGCTGGCCGAGGCAGTGGATATCGACATCATCGCTTCGGGCGGAATATCCAGCCTGGACGACCTGGTTCGGCTGAAAAAAATGGGGCTCCCCAACATCTCCAGCGTCATCGTCGGGCGTGCCCTCTACGAAGGGCGTTTTAGCGTCGCCGAAGCCCGCGCCATCCTCGACTGATACCTCTGTGCGGCTTGAAAAATCCGGGACAGCAAAACTTTTTTCTGCCAGGGATTACCCGGAGCGTCGCCGGGGCAATTTGCGAACAAGCCGGAATCGATAACATTTAATGTTAAGCAAACGAATAATCCCCTGCCTCGACGTGCGCAACGGCCGCGTCGTCAAAGGCATCCGTTTTGTCAACATCCGCGACGCCGGCGATCCGGTTGAGATGGCATCAGCCTATGACCGTGAAGGCGCCGATGAACTCATCTTTCTCGATATCACTGCCTCTCATGAACGCCGCGACACAGTCGTGGAGCTTGCCCGCCGCTGCGCCGAGGAGCTTTTCATCCCCTTCACCATCGGCGGCGGCATGCGTGACGAGTCCGACATCCGTAAGGTGCTCAAGGCCGGGGCGGACAAGATCGCCATAAACTCAGCGGCGCTGGCCAATCCCGATGTGATCAACCGTTGCTCAAAACGCTTCGGAGCCCAGTGCATCGTGGTGGCCATCGACGCCAAGCTGGTTTCCGCCGGCGACGAAAAGCAGTGGGAACCTTTTGTTCACGGGGGGCGCACCGGTACCGGGCGCGACGCTGTTGATTGGGCCAGGGAAGTCGTTGAACGCGGGGCGGGGGAGATCATGCTGACCAGCATGGACACCGACGGCACCCAGGACGGCTACGACATCGACCTCACCCGGGCGATTACCGCAGCGGTAAACGTTCCGGTAATCGCATCCGGAGGGGCCGGCACACTCGACCACCTGGTCGAGGTGGTAAAGCAGGCCGACGCGGACGCGGTTCTGGTGGCCAGTATCTTCCACTATGGTACCTATTCCATCCGGCAGGCCAAGGAGTACATGGCGGCGGCGGGGATACCGATGCGGCTGATCTGAAAACCCGAACAGCAGATGGCCGCGCTGGATTTCGATCCGGCTGACCTGAAAGGCCGAATTTTACAGTTCCGAGGTCAGGCGTTTAAGCCTGATCGGCAGTAGAAAGGTGAATCAAGGTGAATCGAAAACTATATTGTCAAAAGACGTCCAGAAGGGCGTTTTTTTAGTTTTGAAATACATTGCCAAATTGTACAAATTGGCATATGATGAGTCCGATAGTAATTCAAGGAGGTTGGGTCCATGAAAACGCTAAAAGCAAGTGAAGCGCGTAATAACTTTAGCGAGTTGGTGAGCGAAGCCCAATTTGGCGGTGAACCGGTCGTGATTTTGAGACGTGGAAAGAAGGTAGCGGTGCTGATGGGTTATGACACTTTTCTGTCCTGCCAGAGGGGCAACGGCATTGTTCGCGATGCTGCGGAAATCGAATACAGGCTCGATCAGATCGCGGAGGAAATTGATCAAGCGGCACCGGGTTGGGATGCGACCACTGACATCCGTAAAATGCGGGATACGCGATGGTCGTCCTAGATACTTCGGTCGTCATCAAATGGTTTTATGGCAAAGGTGAGGAAGACCGGGACAAGGCGCTTGATTTTATGCGCCGTCATTCGAGGAATGAACTTCAGATTCACGCCCCTGATCTTCTGCTTTACGAAGTGACCAACGTGCTGGTCCACAAACCTGACATAGGCAGGGAGGTTGCTCAAGCGTCGCTTGATGTCCTGAAGGATATCAAATTGGCCATTCATTGGCCCGGGGAAGAGGGCATGAAGATCAGCGCCGGGATTGCCATCGATTTCGGTATTTCAGTATATGACGCATCTTATATCGCGCTGGCGCGCGTACTTAAGGCTCCCCTGATTACAACGGATAAAAAGCTTGTTCAGAAAGCCGGACAGACCGACGATGTCGTCCTGTTGTCTGAGGCCGGGCTATAAATTGTTCAGGATCGAATAAATCAGTGGTGACACACCGGCGATCAGGATCAGAATCACCAGCAGCGCCGCGCCGAGACGAAGAGGCGGCGATGTCACCTGATGGTTGATTCTCTCTTCTGTACTCATTGGTCGGCTCCCGTGATAGTAGTTTCCAGACCGGGCCAACATGGTTCCCGATAATTAGATTTTGAAACGACGGGCTGCTAAACTAATACAGTAGTTTATTCGCCTTATAAGCTTCTCTGTCCTCTTCGCAGCACAGGGGAGAGGGCCTTTTTTTACTCTGGAGGGATTGTTATGGCACAAAAGGACTATCTGTTCACATCCGAGTCGGTGACTGAGGGTCACCCTGACAAGATTGCCGACCAGATATCAGACGGTGTGCTGGACGCCGTGCTGAAGGACGACCCCTTCGGCCGCGTGGCCTGCGAAACGCTGGTCACCACCGGCCTGGTAGTGGTGGGGGGAGAGATCACCACCGAGACTTATGTGGACATTCCCAAGATGGTGCGGGAGACGGTGCTGGAGATCGGTTACAACCGCGCCAAATACGGGTTTGACGGCGATACCTGTGGCGTAGTGGTGGCGCTGGATGAGCAGTCGCCCGACATCGCCCAGGGTGTCAACCAGGCCTTCGAGGTCCGCACCGACGCCGACGACGAGGACCCCCTCGACCTGCAGGGAGCCGGCGACCAGGGCATGATGTTCGGTTACGCGGTCAACGAGACCCCGGAACTGATGCCGATGCCAATCCAGCTGGCCCACCAGCTCGGCAAGCGGCTCTCCGAGGTGCGAAAGAGCGGCGTACTGCCGTATCTGCGCCCGGACGGCAAGACCCAGGTCACCGTCCGTTACGAGAATGACCGACCGGTTGAGATCCTCACGGTGGTCATTTCGACCCAGCACAAACCCAACATTGATATCGAAACGATGATCAGGCCCGACCTGATCGAGCACGTGGTGCATCCAATCCTGCCGGAAGGCATGTACGACCCCGACAAGATCAACATCATGGTGAACCCCACCGGCAAGTTCGTCATCGGCGGACCGATGGGCGACTGCGGCCTCACCGGGCGCAAGATCATCGTCGATACCTACGGCGGCGCGGCGCGTCACGGTGGCGGCGCTTTTTCGGGCAAGGATCCGACGAAGGTCGACCGTTCGGCCGCATACGCCTGCCGCTACGTGGCCAAGAATGTGGTGGCCGCCGGTCTGGCCGACAAGTGTGAGATCCAGGTGGCCTACGCCATCGGCGTGGCTCATCCGGTCTCGATCATGGTGGAGTGCTTCGGCACCGAGAAGATCGACCTGGACAAGATCGGGGCGCTGGTGCGCGAGCACTTCGACCTGAGGCCCGCGGCCATCCTGCGCGACCTCGACCTGCGCCGCCCAATCTACAAGAAGACGGCGGCATACGGCCACTTCGGCCGCCACGACCATGACTTCACTTGGGAGAAGACCGACAAGGCCGCGGCCCTGCGCGATGCCGCCGGGCTGGGCGCCATGCCGGAGAGCAGCGTGGAAGAGAAGCTGCGCGCGGTGGACTAAAAGAAGCGGAATCGGGATCAGACCCGTATGGGGCGCGCCTGCGGCGCGCCCCTTTTTATTTTTTACGCCGGCCTGCAGGATATAATCAGCAAATGCCACCCGTTCCCGGAATTGCCAGCGTTTATATTCAGCACAAGACCCGTTCGCTGGATCATCCCTTTGATTACCGGGTGCCGGAACGGCTTGTCGCCGACCTTGTCGTGGGTTCGGTTGTGCTGGTCCCCCTGGGAAAACAAAAAGCTTTGGGAATCGTCGCCGGACTGTCTGCTGAATCAAAAATTGCCGGATCGCGTCTGGTCGACATAGCCGAACTGGTAGATTACCCGCCGATATCGGAACGCCTGATCAGGCTGGCGCTCTGGATCTCTGATTACTATTACTGCTCTCCCGCTACCGCGCTGAGCCTGGTGCTGCCACCGGGTGGCCTGCCCACGCTTGTAAAAGCGGGCAGCGGCAAGGAAGCCAGTTACACTCTGAAAGCGCCGGCAATAAAACCGAGGCGCATCAAGCTGGCGCGTTTAAGAGAGACTGCCATGACCGGCAACAGTAGAAAAGTCATGAGCGAGGCTGGTGAGCGGGTCATGCAAACCCTGGCAGCCGAAGGCGAGCTGCCGTTGACGGAGTTGACCCGTCTGGCCGGGGTCAGCGCCTCGCCGGTAAAAACCCTGGCAGCGCGGGGTCTGGTTGAGATCCTGGAGCGCGAGGTGCGCCGGGACGGTTTGCGTTACTACGGCGGTCCGGAAACAAAAAACGGCGCCGGAAATATACCGCTGGAAAACAGCTATGTTTCGCGGGACAGTGCAGGGAAAAACGGCGCCGCGTTCGCGGGCGGCGCGCCGATCCCGGGAAGCAAAACGCTCACCCTCAACAAAGCCCAGCAACAGGCGCTGGATGCTATTGTTGCCCGTCTTGATGCCGGCGCCGGCTCCGGGCGCAACCGCCCGATCCTCCTAGAGGGCGTCGCCGGCGCCGGCAAGACCGAGGTCTACCTGTGTGCTATCGAAGCGGCCGTGGCCCGCGGCCACCAGGCCATCGTCCTGGTTCCGGAGATATCGCTGACCAACCAGGCGGTCAAACGCTTTCGCCGCCGATTTGGCGACCGGGTCGGTGTCCTGCACAGCGGACTGAGCGCCGGCGAGAGGTATGACGAATATTCGCGCATCCGTGCCGGCGATGTCGATGTGGTCATCGGGCCGCGATCGGCGCTGTTTTCACCGCTGCCGGATCTGGGCATCGTCGTCATCGACGAGGAGAACGACGGTTCCTTCAAGCAGGAGAACGATCCGCGCTACGACGCCCGGCGGGTGGCG